>CAZTQF010000139.1:0-6831 GCA_964615255.1 uncultured candidatus Brocadiaceae bacterium
CAGCGGCGACTTCGCGCGGGTCATCGGCGGACCACCAGCGCGACGCCCAGCACGACCAGCCCAGCGCCGGACCAGGCCGCGAGGCCGTGCTCGCCGTCGCCGACCAGCGCCGCGAACAGCATCGCCAGCACCGGAATGACGTAGTTGATCAGCGAGAGCATCGACGCCGGCGCCGTGCGCAGCAGCCAGAAGTAGATCCCGAAGGTCATCGCGGTGCCGAGGAGCGCGAGGTAGAGCGTGGCCAGGGTCGTGCGCGGCGTCCACGCCATCGCCAGCGGCTCCTCGCGGACGAAGGCGCAGGCGGTCAGCAGCGCGGCGCCGACGAGCATGCCGTTGCGGTTGAGCACGACGGAGCTGGCGTCGCTGCCGTACTTCTTGACCAGCGTGGTCCCGATCGCCGCGACCAGCGGGCTCAGCAGCAGGAGCCAGGCGTAGCCGGCGTCGCGCGCCTCGACCCCGCCGAGGTCTCCTGAGAACACGACCACGATGCCGGCGAAAGAGACCGCGAAGCCGAGCCATTGGGCGGGGCGGAGCGCCTCGCCGAGAAAGCACGTCGCGCTGCCGGCCATCAGCAGGGGGAAGATCGACCAAAGCACGGCGGCGATCCCCGACGGGACCACCGTCTCGGCGATGTAGAGGACCCCGTAACCGACGCCGAAGTTGGTGAGCCCGCAGACGATCCACAGCCACGCGCGCGGCGGCGGCGCCTGCTCACGGCGTCGGAGCCAGGGCGCGAGGCACGCCATCGCGAGGCCCGCGATCAGGAACCTCGCCGCGCACGAGGACAATGGGGGCTGCTCTTCCAGGCAGATCCGGATGGCCCACCACGTGCTGCTCCAGACCACGCACAGCAGCGTGACCATCGCGGCGGTCGCGACGCTCGGGCGTCGGATGTGGGCGGCGGCAGGGTGCGCGGTCATCGGCGCGGCATCCTCTGCTGGACCACGACGGGGCGCAATGCCACGCTTGCGGCATGACGCTCCGCAGCTGTTCGTTGGTGGCGATGGCCGGCGCCGCGGCCCTGTCCCTCGCCGCCGTGCAGGACCCCAAGCCCAACGTCCGTCGGCCCGACGCGGCGGCGCTGCGGCGCGCGCGGGACCTCGCGCGCGCCGCGCCGGAGCACGAGGTCTTCCGTCGCCTCGCAGGGTCGTGGAAGGTCGCGACGCGCACGACGTCGCCCGACGGCACCGCGCACGAGGACCAGGGCACAGTCGTCGGCCGCGCGATGCTCGGCGGTCGCTACCTCGGCCTCGCGTTCGAGCTCGACGTGCAGGGCAACCCGCTCGAGGCGCTGCAGATCCTCGGCTTCGATCGGCTCAAGGGCCTCTACACGGCCTCGTGGCGCGACACCGGCACGACCTGGTCGGTCGAGTGTCAGGGCTCGCCGGGCGACGACCCTCACGTGATCACGATGTTCGGCTCGATGGTCGACGCGTTCACGCCGGACGGGCGCCCCTTCCGGCTGCAGATCGACGCGCGCGACCGCGCCGAGGTGCAGGTCAAGATCTGGGAGGGCATGCTCGGCAAGGAGGTCCTGTTGCAGGAGCAGCGCTGGATCCGCTGAGCGCCCGCGCAGGGGCTACTGCTTGCCGGCCTCCCGACCGTTCACGTCGAGGCCAAGCTTCTTGAGCTTGGGCAGGATCACCGCGCGGCAGTAGCCCTGGCTGGTGTTGCCGCGGTAGTAGTCCTGGTGGTAGTCCTCGGCCGGCCAGAAGGTCACGGCCTTGGTCACCTCGGTGACGATCGGGTCTTCCCAGTTGGGCGCGATCTGCTCGATCAGCTGGACCGCGGTGCGGTGCTGCGCTTCGTCGTGGAAGAAGACGGCGGAGCGGTACTGGGTGCCGACGTCATAGCCCTGCCGGTTGAGCGTGGTCGGGTCGTGCGACCGGAAGAACCACTCGAGCAGCTTCTCGTAGCTGATGACGGCCGGGTCGAACGTGACCTGCACGACCTCGGCGTGGCCGGTCGTGCCAGCGCAGACTTGCTTGTAGGTCGGGTCGTCGACCTCGCCGCCCATGTAGCCGGCGGTGACGGCTTTGACGCCGTCGAGCTGCTCGAGGACCGCCTCGGTGCACCAGAAGCAGCCGCCGCCGAACGTCGCGACCTCCTCGGTGGCGGGGGACGGCGCAGCAGGGGAGTCGGCGTTCGGGTGGGGATCAGGCATCTGTGGGGTGTCGGCGTCGAGATCGGGCGCTTTCGAAGCGGCGCGCGGGTTGTCCGCCGCGTCCGGTCGCGCGCTGGGCTCGGGGCCGCAGCACGCGAACCCGAGCATCGGAAGGGTCAGGGTGAAGAGGAGTCGGCGCGGCGTCATCGCTGTGGCTGATAGTTCGGGGTCGCAGGGAACGCCAGGACGGCTCGCCCGAAAGTGGGCGTCAGGCGCTTCCCGAGGTTGTCGGTCCTCGTATCATACGAGGCGCGGGCCGAGTCGATCCGTCCGTGGCGACCGGGAAGACCGGACCCCCTGCGCATGGGCAAGAGACTCTACGTCGGAAACCTCCCCTACGACGCTGACGAAGACGCGATCCGCGCGGCGTTCTCGGAGCACGGCGGCACCGTCGAGCGCGTGCACATCCCGCTCGATCGGGACACCCAGCGCCCGCGCGGGTTCGCGTTCGTCGAGATGAGCACCGACGAAGAGGCCCGGCAGGCAATCGCCGCGATGGACGGCGCGAGCTTTGGGAGCCGCGCGATGCGCGTGTCCGAAGCCGAGGAGCGTCGCCCTGCGGCAGGCGGTCCGCGCGCAGGCGGCTTCGGGGGGCCGCGCGACAGCGCCCGGCCCGCACAGAGCGCGCCGTCGGGCGGGGACCAGCCCGCCGGCAGGCAAGACCCGGCAGAGCGCGCGCGCGAGCGCCGCTTCGGGCCGGACGCCCGGCCCAGCCGGGAGCGCCATCAAGGGCGCAGGGGCAAGGGCGGCCACGGCCGCCGTCGCCACGAGGACGTCGGCGACGACCGCGGCCGCCGCGGCGGCAGCCGCTTCGACGACTACGACGACTGACGCGCCCCTCCTGCCTTGATGTTCGGTATCTGTTAGGTATATCGATGGGGTGGCCCTGCTGCTGTCCCGAACCCACTACTCGCTGCTGACGGCGCCCTCGTCGCCGCAGGCCCTGTGCGAGGAGGCGGTGCGGCTCGGGCTGTCGCACCTGGTGCTCAACGACACCAACGGCCTCTACGGCCTCTACCCGTTCGCCCAGGCCGCGCGGCGGGTCGGGATCCAGGCGGTGTTCGGCGCCGAGGTCGTCGATCGCGGGCGGCGCCTCTCGCTGATCGCCCGGGACGCCAGCGGCTACGCGTCGCTCTGCGCCCTGCTGAGCCGCTCGCACGGCGTCGGCTCGGCGGCTGACGGTCGCGCATCGGCGGGAGGCGCCGCCGGCTCGTTCGATCTCCCGCGCGCCTGCGAGCGGTTCGCCGACGGTCTGTGGTTCGTCTGCGGGGACCCGCGGCTGCTGCCCGAGCTCTCGGTGCGCGTGCCGAGGGAGCGGCTGCTGGTGGCGCTCCCGCCGCGGGGCGCCACCCACGACGACCACGTCGCCGGGAGCCGGTCGGGCGCGGCCGGGCGCAAGCTGCCGGACCCGGGCGCGCCGTGGCCGCGCCGCATGCTGCGAGGCCTCGCCGCCGACCTCGACCTCCGGCTCTGCGCGGTGCGCGAGGTCTGGTTCGCGCGGTCCGAGGACCACGCGCTGCACCAGCTGTTCCTGGCGGTGAAGTGGAACCGTTCGCTGCGGAGCCTCGCCGGCGGCGGCGACCCTGGATCCGACCTGCGCGGGATCGGCGCGGCCGCTGCGGACATGCACCTGCCGACGCCCGAGCAGCTGCGCGCAGGCCACGAGGACGCCCCCGAGGCCGTCGCGGTCGCCGACGAGGTGCTGCAGAGCTGTTCGCTGGCGTTCGCCGAGCGCGGCGCGCCGATCTTCCCGCCGGTCGAACTCGCGGCGGGAGAGACGCCGGAGGGCTGCCTGCGCGAGCTGGTGACGAGCGGCGTGCGGCGGCGCTACGGCGGCCGCGACGCCTTCGCCGAGGCGCGCGCGCGCTGCGACCGCGAGCTCGCGCTGATCGGGCGGATGGGCTTCGCGCCCTACTTCCTCGCCGTGCACCAGATCGTCGACCTCGCGCGGGCGCGCGACATCCCGTTCGTAGGGCGGGGCTCGGCGGCAGACAGCCTGGTGGCGCACTGTCTCGGCCTGACCGACGCCGACCCGCTGCGCTACGGCCTGCTGTTCGAGCGCTTCTTGAACCCGGGCCGCAGCGACCTGCCGGACATCGACCTGGACTTCTGCTGGCGCCGCCGCGACGAGCTGATCGACGCGGTGTACGAGCACTTCGGCCGCGACCACGTCGCGATGATCGCGACCTACAACACGTGCGGGCCGCGCGCGGCCTACCAGGAGGCCGCCAAGGTCATGGGGCTCCCGCCGGAGGAGGCGGCGCGACGCAGCAAGCGGCTGCCCTGGCACGGCGGCGGCGGGCTGGACCTGGTCGCGACGGTCGCGGAGACGCCCGGTTTCTACGGCGCGGGGGAGGCTTTGGGAGGTGCGCTGTCGGCGGCCGCCGAGGCGTTGGCGCTGCGGCTCGCGCAGCAGCTGCTGTCGGCGCCGCGTCACCTCGGCGTGCACCCGGGCGGCGTCGTGATCACGCCCCGGCCGATCGCGACCTACGCGCCCCTCGAGCGGGCCGCCAAAGGCGTCGTCGTCACGCAGTACGACATGCACTTCGTCGAGGGGCTCGGCATGGTCAAGATCGACCTGCTCGGCAACCGCGCGCTGTCCATCGTGCACGACTGCGTCCAATCGCTCGAAGGCCTCGGCGTGCGCGTGCCGGACCTGCACGCGATCCCCGAGGACGACGAGCGCGCAGCGCGGTTGCTGCGGACGGGCGGCACGCTCGGCTGCTTCCAGGTCGAGTCCCCGGCGATGCGGACGCTGCTGCAGCAGGTCGGCGCGGCGACGATGGACCGCGTGATCCAGGCGGTCGCCCTGGTCCGGCCCGGACCGGCGTCGTCCGGGATGAAGGACGCGTTCATCCGGCGCGCGCGCGGCCTCGAGGAGCCGTCGGCGGCGCACCCGCTGCTGCTCGAGGTGTTCGCGGACACGTTCGGCATCATGCTCTACCAAGAGGACGTCATCCGGGCGGCGATGGCGGTCGCCGGCGTCGACGCGACCAGGGGCGACGAGCTGCGCCGCGACCTCGGCAAGCGCGGCCGCACCGACGCGATGCCGGCCGAGGCCGACGCCTTCGTGGTCGCCGGGCTCCGGCAGGGCATCCCGCGCCGCGCGGCCGAGCAGATCTGGGCCGAGATGGCGCGCTTCGCGGCGTACTCGTTCTGCAAGGCGCACTCGGTCACCTACGGCCGGCTCGCCTACCGCTGCGTCTACCTCAAGGCGCGCTGGCCGGCGGCGTTCTTGTGCGCCATGCTCCGCAACGAAGCGGGATACTTCGCTCCGGGCGTCTACGCGGAGGAGGCCAAGCGGCTCGGGGCGGAGCTGCGGCCGCCCTGCGTGCAGGCGGGCGGCGTCGAGCACGAGCTGCTGCGAGCGGACGTGATCCGCGTCGGCCTGGCGGCGGTGCACGGTGTGGGCGCGCGGACGGCTGCGCGGATCCTGACCGCGCGGCGCGCCGGCGGCGCGTTCCGGGACCTCGCCGACTTCCTCCAGCGGGTCCGGCCGACGCGCAGCGAGGCGGAGCACCTCGTCCAGGTCGGCGGGCTCGACGCGCTCGGGCCGAGCCGCCCCGAGCTGTTGTGGCGGCTCCAGGTCGCGACGACGCCGCGCGCCCAGAAGGTCGTCGCGCGGACCGCGGCCCTGACCCGGGGCGCGCTGTTCGCCGACGCCGTCGCGCCCCGCGAACCCAGCTATCCGAGCCTGCCCGACTACGACGAGCGGCAGCGCGCCGAGCATGAGCTCGCGCTGCTCGGCTTCACGCTCGGCAGCCACCCGGTGGACGTGCTGTGGCGTCGCGGCGAGCTCCCGGCCGGCGGCGGCTGCGTGCCGTGCGGCAAGGTCGGCGAGCACGTCGGCCGCACCGCGCGGGTCTGCGGCTTCGCGGTCGCGTTCCGGGGGCACGCGATCCGCCGCGGCGCCGCCAACAGCCGGCGGGCGGACGGCTCCAGCGGCGGGATGTGCTTCGTGACCGTCGAGGACGGCACGGGCCTCGTCGAGGCGACCCTGTTCCCCAAGGTCTACCAGCGCGTCGGCGCCGTGCTGCAGGGGCGCGGTCCGTTCGTCTTCGTCGGCAAGGTCGAGGAGCGGGTCGGCGGCGCGCTCGGTCTGCGCGTCGCCGACGTCCAGAGACCGTGACGTCGAACCTCGGCGGCCCCCGATGGCGGCTGAGCTGGGTTCACGGCATCCTCTCGGCATGGAGCGCCCCGCCGGTTTCCTGCGCCTGTCGCTCACGCTCGCGGCCCTGATGGCGGCGACCGCCTGCGCGGTCCGTCCTGACGCGGGCGCGCCGCCGGCGGACCGAGGCGCGGGAGAGGACGCAGCGCGGGCGCGCGCCCGCGACCTCGGCGTGCACATCGGAGAGCTGCCCGCGGGCCGTCGCGACGCGATCACGGACGTGGCCGGGGTCGCCGTAGGCCACGCGACGCTGCACGAAGGCGAGCGGCTCCACACCGGGGTCACGGTCGTGCTGCCGCACCGCGGCAACCCGTTCCGGCGCAAGCTGCCGGCGGCGCTGTGCGTGCAGAACGGCTTCGGCAAGCTCGTCGGCGCGACCCAGCTGGCGGAGCTCTGCGAGCTCGAGAGCCCGATCGCGCTGTGCGGCACGCTCAACGTGCACCGCGTCGCGGACGGGCTGCTGGACTGGCTGCTGGCGCTGCCGGGCAACGAGCAGGTG
>CAZTQF010000140.1:0-4575 GCA_964615255.1 uncultured candidatus Brocadiaceae bacterium
CCGTCGACACCGTGCAGAAGGCTACCTACCCGATCGCGCGCCCGCTGTTCATGTACACGAACGGCGAGCCGACCGGCGAGGTCGGCGCCTACATCGCCTGGATCAAGGGCGCCGAAGGCCAGGCGGTCCTGAAGAACAAGGGCTACGTCCCGCTGCCGAAGTAGCGCGCAGGCAGTCCCGCGCCGGAGCCCCCCTGCTCGGGCGCTTACGCCCGCCCGGACACGCCCGCCGACGAGCGCTGCCCGCCAGCTAGGCGCTGGCATCTGGAGCGGCCGCGCCGTTAGATCCTCCCGAAAGCACGCACCGTCTATCTTGTCAACGCACTACGAAGAGCGGCTCCAGCGCGACCTGGACTGGATCGGCACCATGGTCGAGGAGGTCGGCAGCGAACTCGTGTCGATCATCGACAACGCCGCCAGCTCGGTCCTCGCGCTCGACCGGCAACTCTCGGCCGAGACCGTGCTCGGCGACTACGTCATCAACCGCAAGACACGGGAGATCGACCGCCTCTGCCACGCGTTCGTCGCGCGGCACCTGCCGAGCGCCGGGCACCTGAGATATGTGTCTTCGGTGCTGCGCCTCAACATCGCGCTGGAGCGGATCGGAGACTACGCCGCCACGATCTCGCGAACGGCGGCGCAGCTCTCCGCGACGCCGCCCAAGGCGGTGGCGCGAGACATCCAGACGATGAGCGAGCAGGCGCGGAGCATCCTGTCGGACGCCCTGCAGAGCTACAGCAGCCGCGACGTGCAGCAGGCCAAGAGCGTCCTCAAGTCCGCGCGCAACTTTGCGCCCTACTTCGACCGCGTCTTCGATGACCTCGCCAAGGAGGGCGACAAGAACAGCCGCCCGATCAAGGACCTGTTCAGCCTCCTGGCCACGCTCAACAGGCTCGAGCGCGTCATCCACCAGGCCAAGAACGTCTGTGAGGAGACGATCTTCGTCGTCACCGGGGAGTCGAAGGGTGAGAAGAAGTTTCACGTCCTGTTCCTCGACGAGGGCAACGACGGCGCCAGCCAGCTGGCCGAGCACTTCACGACCAAGGCGTTCCCGAACAGCGGCAAGTACGAGAGCGCGGGCTGGTCTCCCAAGGAGCAGATCTCGCCGGACTACGCGCGGTTCGCGGGCACCGTCGGCCTCGACCTCAGCAAGGCCTGGCCGACCGACCTCAAGACCCGCGCCGAGCAGTTCGACGACTTCGACCTCGTGATCTGCCTGACCAAGGCGACGTTCGAGAAGCTCCCCCGCCTGCCCTTCCACACGACGGCGCTGACCTGGGAGATCGACACCGGCAACAGTCCTGAGCTGGTGTATCGCCAGCTCACGCCACAGATCCGGGAGCTGATGGACCGTCTCCGCGGCGAACAAGCCAGCTGACCGTGCCCGCACCTCGCATGAAGAACAAGTCCACGGTGACGCCGGCGCCCCGCCCAGAGCTCGCGACTTCCGGCCGCGATGCGTGGGCCGACGCGCTCGACCGGCGGGACCGCGCGTGGTGCCTCGACCTCGCCGCGCGCCTGCTGGTGCTGATCGGCGGCGTCTCCGCGATCCTCTTCATCGGCGCGATCTTCCTGTTCATCACGACCGAGGGCCTCGACTTCATGCTGAACCGCATGGAGTTCGGCTCGCTGCTGTTCGGCAGCCGCTGGGAGCCCACCGTCGAGCCGCCGGAGTACGGCGCGTTCCCGCTGATCATGGGGACGCTCTGGATCACGGCGGTCGCCATGATCATCGGCGTGCCGCTGGCGTTCGCGGCCGCGGTCTACGTCGGGGAGTTTGCCCGCGGCCGGCAGCGGGAGTGGCTCAAGATCGGCATCGAAGTCCTGGCAGCGATCCCGTCGGTCGTCTGGGGCGTGATCGGCCTCTACGTGATGGCGCCGCTGATCAAGTCGACGTTCAACGTCCAGATCGGCCTGAACGTGCTCAACGCAGGCGTCATCCTGGGCCTGATGGCGGCGCCCATCATCGCGACCATCGCCGAAGACGCGCTCAAGGCCGTCCCTGAGAGCTACCGGGAAGCGGCCGAGTCGCTGGGCGCGACCCGGTGGCAGGTCATCTGGAAGGTCGTGCTCCCACACGCCCGCCCCGGCCTGTCGGCAGCCGTGCTGCTCGGCGTGGGGCGCGCGTTCGGCGAGACCATCGCCGTCCTCATGGCCTCCGGACACCGACTCATGGCACCGGAGGGCGTCTTCGACTCGGCCGCGACCCTCACGGCGACGATCGCCGCGGAGCTCGGCGAAGCAGCGGTCGGCAGCGACCACTACCAGGTCCTGTTCGTGCTCGGCCTGCTGCTGTTCCTGATCACCTTCTCGGTCAACCTGATCGCAGACCGCATCGTGCGCGGAAGGAAGGCCGCCAAGTGACCAGCATCGAGTCCCCCGAAGCCTTCGATGGGCACGCCTCGGTGTTCGCGCCGTCGGCCAACGAGCGCAAGGCCCTCAGCGTGCAGCAGCTGCTCAAGCTGGGCTTCCTCGCCGTCACGCTCCTGCTGCTGATACCGGCCGCCGCGATCCTCGGCGTGCTCGTCTGGGAGGGCGCCCCCGGTTTGACCTGGGAGTTCCTGACGACCAAGCCCACCGACAACGGCGCCGCCGGCGGCATCTCGACCGCGCTCGTCGGCACCGTCTGGATGACGGGCGTGGCGCTGGCGTGCTCGCTGCCGCTCGGCGTCGCGGCCGCGATCTACCTCAGCGAATACGCGCGCGACAACTGGCTGACGCGCACGATCAACATCGCGATCGTCAACCTCGCCGGCGTGCCCTCGATCGTGCACGCGCTGTTCGGCATCGGCGCATTCGTCTACTTCCTCCAGTTCGGCAAGTCCGTGCTCGCGGCGGGGTGCACCCTCGCGGTGATGACGCTGCCGGTCGTGATCGTGTCGACCCGCGAGTCGATGCAGGCGGTCCCGCAGGCGTTCCGCGACGCGTGCTGGAACATGGGCGCGACGCGCTGGCAGACCATCTGGAAGATCGTCCTGCCCAACTCGGGCTCGGGCATCTTGACCGGGTTGATCCTGGTCGTCTGCCGGGCCGTCGGCGAGACCGCGCCGATCATGTTCACGGGCGCGGTCTTCTTTCGCCAGTTCTACCCGAGCGGGCTGTTCGACAAGTCGATGGCGCTCTCGTACCACCTGTTCTCGGTCTCCACCCACGTCAAGGGCGTGCCGGCGCACATCCCCTTCACGGTCGCCCTGACCCTGATCCTCGTCGTGCTGTCGATGAACGCCGTGGCGATCTACTTCCGCATGAAGCTGCGGGGGAGCAAGAAGTGGTGATCACCGCCGCAGCCATGCCCACGGCCACCGCGCAGGACTCCCTGCTCAAGGTCGAAGACCTGTCGATCTCGTATGGCGACAAGACCGCGCTCAGCGGCGTCAACTTCGAGGTCCGCCGCAACGAGATCTTCGGCATCATCGGCCCGGCGAACTCCGGCAAGACCTCGTTCCTGCGGGCCTTGAACCGCATGGACGAGTTCCAGCACCGCATGAGCGTCAGCGGCCGGATCACCTTCGCTGGCCGAGACGTCTCGAGCATCCGCAACCTCTACGCCCTGCGGCGCATGATCGGCGTGGTGTTCCCGCTGCCGGTCGGGTTGCCGCTCTCGATCTACGACAACGTCGCGCTCTCCCCCCGCCTCCGCGGCGTCCGAACGAAGTCCAAGCTCGACGCCATCGTCGAGCGGTGCCTCACCCGCGCGGCGCTGTGGGACGAGGTCAAGGACCGCCTCAAGAGCCTCGGCTCGCTGCTCTCGGGAGGCCAACAGCAGCGGCTCACCATCGCGCGCGCGCTCTCCCAGGACCCCGCGCTGCTGCTGCTCGACGAGTTCTCGATCGCCGTGGACCCGGTGACGACGATGCGGATCGAGGAGGTGCTCAAGGGGCTGCGCGACGAGATGACGATCGTGCTGGTCACCAACCTCGTGCAGCAGGCCCGGCGGCTCGCGGACCGCACCGCCTTCTTCCTCGCCGGAGAGTGCGTCGAGGTGGACCAGACCGAGGCCCTGTTCCGAGGCGCGAAGGACCAGCGCACCCGAGACTACCTGGAGGGCCGCTTTGGCTGATCCCGCACCGCAACCGACGCCTCCCGCGCGAGCGCCAGCCACGGACGAGACCTCGCCCATCGCGCACCCGCACGCGGCGATCGAGGTCCGCGACATGAACCTGTGGTACGGCGACTTCCAAGCGCTGTACAATGTCGATCTCGACATCCGCGCCGGCGTCGTCACCGCGATGATCGGGCCGTCGGGCTGCGGCAAGTCGACCCTGCTACGCAGCGTCAACCGCATCAACGAGCGGCTCGGCTACGTGCGCACGACCGGCACCATCCGCGTCTACGGCGAGGACATCTACGCCGAGACCAGCTCGGCGATCCAGGTCCGACGACACATCGGGATGGTCTTCCAGCGGCCGAACCCGCTGCCGCTCTCGGTGCGCAACAACGTGCTCTTCGGACACCGACTGCACCGCACCGAGCGCTGCACCCGCGACGAAGAGGACGAGATCGTCGAACAGGCTCTCCGCCAGGTGCTGCTCTGGGACAGGGTCAAGGACAAGCTGTCGGCCAAGGCGACGACGCT
>CAZTQF010000140.1:4585-6827 GCA_964615255.1 uncultured candidatus Brocadiaceae bacterium
CAGCAGAAGCTCTGCATCGCGCGGCTGCTCCCGACCAAACCGAAGCTCCTGCTCATGGACGAGCCCTGCTCGGCGCTCGACCCGGAGGCCACCGCCGCCGTCGAGGAGCTCATCTGGGAGCTGCGAGGCGAGTATTCGATCCTGATCGTCACGCACAACATGGCGCAGGCGCGTCGCGCCAGCGACGAGTGCGTCTTCATGCTGCTCGGCAAGGTCGTCGAGCACTCGGCGACCGAAGAGATGTTCGTCTCGCCGCAGCAGCAGGAGACCTCGGACTACATCGAGGGCCGGTTCGGCTGATCCGAGCGCGCAGGAAGCCGCGAGCGTCTGGTATCGTCCAACTCGCCATGGCCGCGCTCGCCACCGTCTCTGTCCTGTTCCTCGCCGCGGCCGCGGCCGTGGAGCCGCGATCGCAGGACCCCGCCGAGGTGCTCGCCACCTACCGGCTTCAGGGTCGTGAGATGACCGTCACCCGCGCCGACGTCGCGCTGGAGATGGCGTTCCACCTACGGCGTAGAGACCGCGGCCGCGAGGCCTGCGAGATGATCGTGGACACCATGCTGACGCGCGCCGAAGCCCAAGAGCATGGCCTGACCCCGACGCGCGGCGACGCCGAGGAGTTCTGGGAGGAACTCAAGCAGCAATTGCGCGCCGCCGGCGTCGACCCGGACACGGTCGCCGCAGTCCGCAACACGGGCCAACAGCAGTGGCTCGAAGACCTCAAGGTGCAGATCGCCCAAGAGCGCCTCGTCCGCCGCGACCTCGGCCTGCCCAAGAAGGAGAAGGTCAGCGGCGACATGCTGAAGCTGTGGATCGGCGAAGCGCGTAAGCGTCACCGCATCGAGACCGACCCGGAGAAGCTCCCGATCGGGACCGCCGCGCAGGTCGACGACGCGCGGGTGCCGCTGATCGACCTCGGCCTACTGCTGCTCCGCACGAGCGAAGACTTCGAGCGCGACCGCTTCATTCGCCAAGTCGTCTACCTGCAGTCCATCGAGAAGATGGCAGCAGACCTCTCGCTCAAGGTGCGCGAGATCGACCTCGACCGCGCCGTCGAGGCGCGCCGCGCGCAGGCGAAGCAGGACCCGCGCTTTGGCCAGGTCAAGTTCGAAGAGCTGCTGGAGGCCGAAGGGCTCTCGATCCAGGCCCTCCGAGAGCTGCGCACGTTTCGCAGCCAGATCCTGCTCGACAAGCTCGTGCTCGCCAACTTCTCCGACGAGCAGCTCGCGGAGGAGCTCGCCGACAAGCGCGACGAGGTCCTGGACCTCGTCGGCCCGCGCCGCCGCGTCGGCATGATCTATGTGCGTGCGCAGGAGGTCCCCAACGCGATCGTCACGCGCTCCTTCGAACAGGCCAAGGAGCACCTGCTCAAGGTCCGCGAGCGCATCGCCACAGACGGCTTCGCCGCCACCGCGAGCATCGAGAGCGAGCACGGTCCCACCAAGCGCAAGGGCGGCGACCTCGGCTGGCACCGCGCCGGCACCAAGCAGCTGCCGGAGGTCATCGTCAAGGCGGCGTTCGCGCTGGGCACCGCCGAGGTCTCCCAGCCGCTGCAGGACGACAACGGCTGCTACCTCGTGACCGTGCTCGACAAGGAGCCGATGCCCGACGACGCCGAGCTCCTGCGAGCGCTCCGCGTCGCCCGCGGCAAGCAGTTCAGCGAAGCCATCCTCCAAGACGCCGACGTGCAGATCGTCGGCGCCGAGGCGGACGCTGAGCCGGTCCCCGGCAAGAAGTGAGCGCGCGCGCTGGGCCGCGCGCTCAGCGCGCGCGCTTGGCGGCGCGGGCGCCGAGCGCCTCGACCACCTCGCGGGTCGACTTGGGCCACGCGTCGAGCGAGACCGCGCCGCCCGGCCCCGCGAGCGTGGGCGCGGTGATCCCGTCGACCAGCTCCGCCGCGGGCTGCGCGTAGAAGAACGGGACCTGCGCTTGTCCCCAGGTCGCCGCGAGGCTCTCGGCGAACACTTCGAGCGCCGCTGCGTAGCGGCCCGGGTCGCTGCCGACGTTGTCCGGCCCCGGGACCCACACCAGCCCCGAGATCGCCGCCGGCGACAGCGGGCTGATGCAGAAGTTGTAGGTCAACGTCGCGTTCTCGGTGCGCGGCGACCACTGGTCGTAGACGGGCTGCGGGAAGCCAGGCGGCCCCGCCGCCAGCGCGTCGGGCAGCACGTCGCCGGCCGCGAGCATCGCCGCGACCTCGCGGTTGTAGTCCTGCAGCATCGCGATGTAGCGGTCCACCGCC
>CAZTQF010000141.1:0-6770 GCA_964615255.1 uncultured candidatus Brocadiaceae bacterium
CGGCCTGCCTGCTCGACGTGGCCGACATCGTGATGGTCGACCCCGTCGGCACGGGCCTGAGCCGGGCGATCGGCGCCGGCGAGGGCGCGGACTTCTGGGGCGTCGACGAGGACGCGCGCTCGCTCGCGCAGTTCGTCCGGCGCTTTCTGGGACGCCACTCGCGCTGGAACGCGCCGCGGTTCCTGCTCGGGGAGAGCTACGGGACCACCCGCTCGGCGGTCCTCGCCCGTGAGCTGCAGCGGAGCAACATCGACCTCAACGGGATCGTGCTGGTCTCGGCGGTCCTGGACTTCCAGACGCTGCAGTTCGGCGCCGGCTCGGTGGTGCCCTACATCGTCAACCTACCGTCCTACGCGATCACGTCGGCTTACCACGGCGTGCTGCCCGTTCCGCACCCGGCCAACCCGTCGCGGTTCATGAAGGAGGTCGAGCAGTGGGCGATGACGGACTACGCGACCGCCGTCCTCGCGGGCAGCGCCGTCTCGCCCGAGCAGCGGCAGCGTGTCTTGCAGCAGATGCACGACTACACCGGGCTGAGCAAGGAGTACCTCGACCGCAACAACCTACGCGTCACCGCGTCGCAGTACGAGCAGGAGATCTTGCGGAGCCGCGGCCTCGTGGTGGGACGCCTCGACGCGCGCTTCACCGGCCCGTCGGGCGACCTGCTCGCCGACCGTCCGTCGCATGACCCGCAGTCGAGCGCGATCAGCAGCGCCTACACCTCGGCCTTCAACGCGTATCTGCGCGAAGAGCTCGGCTACGACGGCGAGCGCGAGTACGTGCCGAGCGGCCGCGCGCGGCCTTGGAGCTGGCGTGCAGGCGACGGCGGCTTCGGCGGCGGCGCGGTCAACGTCGCGCCCGACCTCGCGCGGGCGCTGCAGCGCAACCCCGAGCTCGAGGTGCTGCTGGTCAACGGGGTGTACGACCTGGCGACGCCCTACTTCGCGGCGGTCTGGACGTTCGACAACCTCAACCTGCCGCCGGACCTGCGCGACAACATCCAGCGCGCCGACTTCGCCGCGGGGCACATGATGTACGTCGAGCAGGACCTGCTGTCGCAGTGGCGCGAGACCCTCGTCGGCTTCCTCACGCGCGCGACGGCGCGCTGACGGCCGCGCGGAGCGAGCCTCGCGACGCGTTCGCGCGTAGCCCACCGCGGCTGTGCGTGGCGACGGAGGCGGGCGCCGGGTACGACGACCCGATGCGCGCGCTCCTATCTCTCTGCTCCGTCCTCGGCTGCCTCGCCGGTCAGGCGCCGATCCGGTGGCTGGACCTCGACGGCGAGGCCGACCGGCAGGTCACGGTTCGTCAGGTCGCCGGCCGCTACCTCGGCCACCCCACGACCGTACTCCTCCCAGACGGCCGCACGATGCTCTGCGTGCACCCCGAGGGGCACGGCCGCGGCGCGATCGCCCTGCAGCGGAGCGAAGACGCCGGCGTCACCTGGAGCGAGCCGCTGCCGGTCCCGGCTTCGTGGACGACCAGCAAGGAGACGCCGACGATCCACCGCCTGCTCGACCCGCGCGACGGGTCCGCGCGGCTGGTGCTGTTCTCCGGCCTGTTCCCGATCCGCAGCAGCGCCTCCGAGGACGACGGCGTCACCTGGAGCGAGCTCGCGCCGATCGGCCCGGCCGACGCGCCGTTCGGGGGGATCGTCGCGATGAGCAGCGTCGTGCGGCTCGCAGGCGGGGACTACGCCGCGTTCTTCCACGACGACGGGCGGTTCTTCCGCGACGGCAGGCAGCGCACCGGATTCGCGCTCTACCAGACGCGCTCGGGCGACGGCGGCAGGACGTGGAGCGCGCCCGAGACGATCTGGAGCGGCGACGACGTGCACCTCTGTGAGCCCGGCGTGATCCGGTCGCCGGACGGCAGCAGGCTCGCGATCCTGCTGCGCGAGAACCGCAGGGTGAAGAACAGCCACGTGATGTTCAGCGACGACGAGGGCAAGACCTGGTCCGAGCCGGTCGAGCTGCCTCGGAGCCTGACGGGCGACCGCCACGTCGGCCGCTACGGACCCGACGGCCGGCTCTTGATCTCGTTCCGCGACATGGCGCGCGGCAGCCCGACCCGCGGCGACTGGGTCGCCTGGGTCGGCACCTTTGAGGACCTCGCGCAGCGCCGCGAGGGCCAGTACCGCGTGCGCCTGTCGCGCAACTGGCGCGGCACGGACTGCGCCTACCCCGGCGTCGAGGTGCTCGGCGACGGCACGTTCGTCGTCACGACCTACGGGCACTGGCAGCCCGGCGCGCCGCCGTTCGTGCGGTCGGTCCGCGTTCGCCTCGACGAGCTCGACGCGCGGGCTTCGGGCCCCGCGCCGGTGTTCACCGCGGAGCCGGGCACGGTGCACCCGACGCCGCGTCCGGCCGCCTGGTGGCAGCAGCGCGTGCCCGCGCACCTCGAGCGGGTCCGCGCTGGCGGCGTGCGCGTCGCGATGCTGGGCGACTCGATCACCGAGGGTTGGGCCGGCCGCGGTCGAGACGTCTGGGCGGAGTGTTGGGCCCCGCGCGGCGCCGTCAACCTCGGCGCGAGCGGCGATCGGACCCAGCACGTGCTCTGGCGCCTGGACCACGGCCTGCTCGACGCGCTCGCGGCGGACAACAACGACGTGCGCTGCGTCGTCGTGATGATCGGGACCAACAACAGCAACGGTCGCGACGCGACCGCCGCCGAGATCGGCTACGGCGTCGAGGCCGTCGTGCGGCGGCTGCGCGCGGGCCTGCCGCGCGCCAGGATCCTGCTGCTCTCGATCTTCCCGCGGGGTGAAGGCCCGAGCCCGCAGCGGGCCAAGAACGCCGCCGCCAGCGCCCAGGCGGCCGCCGCGTTCGCCGACGATCCGATGGTGATCTGCCGCGACATCGGCGCGCGGTTCCTGGCTGCGGACGGCGCGATCCTGGCCGAGGTCATGCCCGACCACCTGCACCTGAGCGCGGCCGCCTACCGCACGTGGGCCGAGGCGATCCTGCCGGACGTGGACGCCGCGCTCGCGGCGCCGCGCTGACGGGCGGGTTCCATCGCCTGGCAGAGCAGCTACATTCGGCGCTGCTGCCCCCCAGCTCTCGCGCTCTGCCATGATCCGCTCCGTCCTGCTCGCGGCGCTCGCGCTCGCCGCGGCGTCGATCTGTCCCGCCCAGAAGAGCAAGGGCAGCAGCGCGCTCGCCAAGGTCGGCCTCGAGGACACCTTCACCGGCAAGGACGCCGCGGCGATGGCCCGGCTCGGGGTCCTCGACTACGGCCCGCTCGCGTGGGCGGACAACAAGCGCACCACCGACATCGAGAAGGTGCTCGGGGAAGGGCGCGTGCTCTGGATGGAGACGGAGCACTTCAAGCTGGGCAGCAACTTCGGCTTCGCCGGCGCGCCCAAGGACCCAAAGGCGCGGCGCCTGCTCAAGGACGAGCTCAAGCGCCTCAACAAGAAGTGCAAGAAGATCCCGGCGAGCGCGAGCAAGCTCGACCCCTGGCTGCGCATGCACCTCTACGCGCAGCGGGCCGAAGAGCTCTACGACGAGTTCTCCGATCTCGCCGGCAGACCCGCCGGGGGCCGCCGTCTCGGCGAGAAGCAGAAGTTCCTCCTGCTGCTCTTCGAGAAGCGGTCCGACCTCGCGCGCTACTTCAAGTCCTTCTGCGGGCGCGAGACCCAGCAGACGCAGCGGCACACCCACTACGGCACGGGCCACTTCTCCCTGGTGATGACCGCGGAGGGCGACGACGGCCCGCGCGACTCGGAGACCACGCACGCGCAGTTCCGCTACTTCGCGATGCAGATGTTCATGGACGCTGCAGGCGGCGGCCCGCTCTGGCTGCAGTACGGCCTCGGGCACGTCTACGAGCGCCAGGTCCCGTGCAACATGATCAACTGCGGCGTCCGCGCGGACGAGAGCGTCGACCCCGCCTCGCAGTACGACTGGGGCAAGAAGATCCGCAAGCGCGTCAAGTTCGACGGCCTCGTGATCCCCTTCGACCAGCTGACCACCAAGACCGACCTGGGCTACTACGGGCACGTGCAGTCCTGGGCGCGCGCCGAGTGGATGCTGCGAGACCGGACCCGGTTCGCCGAGTTCCTCGGCGGGGTGCTCGGCAAGGCCTCGCGCGCGCGGCAGGTCGCCGCCCTGGGAGCCGTCTACGAGCTCGAGCCGGCGGCGTTCGACGCGGCGTGGCGCAAGTGGTGCGCCAAGAACTACCGGTAGGGCCGCGAAGCGCCGGCGCGCTACATCACCCGGTACTCGACGGCGTGGGTCTCGCCGTCGCGCACGTACTCGACGAAGAGCCGCGTCGGACGCGGTCGCTTCGTCAGCTTCTCGACGACCTTCAGCAGCGCCGCGCCGCTCTGGACCGCGACCCCGTTGATCGTCGTGATGACCGCTTCGGCCGGAATGGCGAGGGGCGCGAGCGCTTCGGGGACGCGCGCGACCCGGTAGCCCGAGTACCACGCGCCGTCGTCGCGCTGGCCGCGGTAGGGGTCGCCGATGCTGTCGTTCTGCAGCGCCGCGACGGCGGCGACGACGAGGGCGTCGCGCTCCTCGCTGGGAAACAGCTGCACGATCGCGTCGTTGACGTTGCGGATCGGCGGGAACAGGTGCTTGCCCGCGCGCTGCGCCCACGCGCGGCGCGCGTCGGCGTCCTGCGGCGGCGGCGGCAGGTCCTCGGGGCCGACTTGCTGCAGGAGCGCGGCCGCGCCGGCGCGGACCTGTTCGTCTTCGTCGGCCACCAGGAGCTGGGTGACCCGCGGCAGCGCGGGCTCCAGCCACCCGCTGGCGAGGTCTGCTCGGAGCTCGAAGACCTCGCGCAGGAACCAGAGCGCCTGGGCCCGGTCGATGGCCTCCTCGACGTCGAGCAGCTGGAAGAACGGCGCCAGGCGCAGCGAGTGCAGGTGGTCGGAGTCGCGCGGCGCGCGGCCGATCCCGCGCGCCTTGGCGGCGGGCGACCCCGGCTCGGGCATGTTGGCCAGGACGACGCCCCGCTCTTCCTCGGAGAGGTCGCCGAAGGTGCGGCCGAGGTGCGCGCGCAGGAACGCGACCGCCATCGGCATCGCCTGCTCGCGGATCGCGCGGACCGGCTCGCCCGGGATGTGCGAGATCAGCTCCATCACGTAGCCGATGTTGTCGCAGTAGAACCCGGCGAAGAACGCGACCGCGCGCTGGTCGGCGTTGCGGTGCAGCCGCATCATCTGCGCGAGCATGCCCGCGTCGAGGCCGAGTTCCTGGACCCGGTCGTAGGCCTGCCGCCACGCGTCGTTGTCGACCACCTGCCGACCCTTGGCGTCGAGGCGGACCCGCTGCGGCTCCTGCGCGGCGATGTTGCGCATGATGCGCAGGTTGCGGAACAGCTCGTCCGGAGGGGCCGTGATGTCCGTCGGGTTCCTAAACGGCGAGAGGATGTCGCGCTCGGGGTAGCCGCAGTCCAGCGGCTGCTGCGCGGTCCCGAGCGGGGCGACGGCGACGGCGACGACGGCAGAGAGCAGGAGCTTGGTGACGACGGTCATGGGGACGTCGGCTCTAGTAGGGGACGTGTGGGGACGTAACCGCGGGCTCAGCCGCGCAGCCAGAGGAAGCCGACCTGCACCGCGCCGATCAGCACGCCGAGGACGCCTCCCAGCCAGACGATCGAGCGCAGCTCGCGGTTGGCGACTTCGAGGATCAGCTTCTCGAGCTTGAGGATCTCGAAGGCCGCGACCTTCTTCTCGACCAGCGCGGGGACGTCGAGGCCCTTGCTCAGGCCCTTCTCGACCTCGTCGAGCACGTCCTCGCGGTGCGTCATGATGCTGTCGGTGATCGACCGCTTGATGTCGGCGATGCGCTCCTCGGTCAGGAAGCCGCCGATCAGCGGGAGGCTCCGGAGCTCTTGGATCTTGGGGCCCAGGCCGCGGTCGAGGACCTTGCCGAGGATGCCGCCGAAGTCGAGCTTGTTGAGGCTCTTGAGCACGTCCTTGTGCTCGACCAGGTGGTTGCCGACGACGCGGCCGATGGCCTTGGCGAGCTCTGCCTGCCGCCGCGCGATCAGGCCGTGCAGCTTGAAGAACAGCAGGCGACGGGGCTTCACCGGCCGGAAGATCATCTTCACGGCGAGCCAGTTGGTCGTCAGGCCGATCAGGCCGCCGATCGCGGGGATCGTGACCCAGGTCCAGATGTCGGGTGCGGGTGGCATCGCGGGGCGAAGAGTATGGCCAGCTTGCCCGACCGGCTCAACGTCGCGCCGCCGCTGGGGAGTCGATTCCGCGGCTGATTGGAGTTCTCATCGCCGGATGAACTTCGAACTGCACTCTCGCCTGGCAGGAGCTGCGCTGCTGCTCGCGGTCGCGCTCCCGGCACAGGACTACGACCCGCGGCCTGCGCCGCAGCTGGCCAAGCTGCAGAGCCTGGTCGGCGACTGGCAGGGGGCCGGGAAGATGAACGAGCCGACCGGTCAGGAGACGCCGTGGACGGCGAAGATCAGCTACCGCTGGACGCTCGGCGGCCACTTCCTGCAGGAGGACTTCGCCGTCCGGATGGAGGGCCTCGACCTGCCGATGGTGATCCGCAACTACTACGGCTGGGACCGCGAGCGGGGTCGCTACGTCGCCGCGATGATCAACAGCTTGGGCCGCGCTCGGATCAACGAGGTCAGGATCCTGCCCGACGGCACGCTGACCACGCTGCAGCGGCACCACGAGCACGGCATCGCGTTCCAGGAGCGCGCGCGGGTGAGCGTCGACGGGGACCGGATGCGGATGCGCGTCGACATGCTGATGCTCGAGGGTGACTCCGTTCAGGTGATCGAAGGGGCGCTGGAGC
>CAZTQF010000142.1:0-6745 GCA_964615255.1 uncultured candidatus Brocadiaceae bacterium
GACCCCTTCGAGTACCGGGTGCTCAGCTACCTGATCCCGCTCGGCGCGGTCGCGACGCTGGCGGCGGGCGCGCGCTGGATCGGCGCGCTGTTGGCCGGCCTCTCGGCGGTGGCGGTCGCGCTCGCCGCGACGCTCGGGTGGGGGCACCTGTACTACCACCAGCCGTCGGTGCTGCCGTTCTATCAGCCGATCGCCGACGAGGTGCCCGCGCCGCTGCGCCCGCTGGCGCGCTGGCACGACCGGCAGATGGCGTGGCTCAAGCCGCAGGTGCTGTGCGGCCGCCCGCGCGTGCACGCGCTGTGGCTCGAAGAGGCGCGAGCGCGCCTGCCGCTCCGGCAGCGCACGTCGTTCGACGCCGAAGACTTCCCGGTGTTGCGCGAGCGCGGCGTCGGGCTGCCGGGCTGGACGCTGCCCGACGTCGCCGTGCTCGACGAACACGGCCTGAACGACTGGGTGGTCGCACGCAGCCCCCGTGGCGGCGCGCAGTCTTTTCCGGTCTCGGGCGCGCAGCTCGAGGCGATCTTCGCGTCGCTGCCGGTAGACGCGGACGGGCGCTACGCGCGCGCGGACATGACGGCGGCGCTCGCAGCTTTGGGGGACCGTCGGTTGGCGCGCGGCCTGGTCGACTTCCTGCTCCTGCAGCTCGCGCCGCCCGGCGCCGCGACGCTCGCGCCTTTTGAGCTCGCCGAGCTCGACGGGCTGCTGCAGGGCCTGCGCTTCATGGCGCACGAGCGGCTGCCCCCGGCGGGCTACCTCGAGGACTTCGCGCCCAACGTCCAGGTGCAGCGCGGCGAGGTGTCGGTGATGCCCCGGCAGCAGCCGCTGTCTGCGGAGCGGATCCGAGCGCTCGAGGCAGCCTGGCGGGAGCGGACGCTGCGACGCAAGCCGGACTGACCTGCTGCTCGCATCCTCAGCGCGCGCGGGCGCGAACGCTCGTCCATGACGAGCGACGTGCTGACATCGGCAGGCGGCGGGCTCGCCTGCGCGGCGGGCGGCTTCGTCATCGACCCGATGAGGCCGACCGAGACGTCGGTCGTGACCCACGCGCACGCCGACCACGCGCGGCCGGGCGCCAAGGTCGTGCACTGCTCTGAGGAGGGGGCGCGGGTGACGCGCCGGCGCGTCGGCGACGCAGCGACGATCGTCACGCACGCGTGGGGCGAGCCGTTCCGGCTCGGCGACGCGGTGGTGTCCCTGCACCCGGCCGGGCACATCCGCGGCTCGGCGCAGGTGCGCGTCGAGGTCGACGGCCAGGTGTGGGTCGTGTCCGGGGACTACAAGCGCGAGTCGGATCCGACGTGCACGCCGTTCGAGGTGGTGCCGTGCGACGTGTTCCTGACCGAGGCGACGTTTGCCTTGCCGATCTACCGCTGGCTGCCGACCGAGCAGGTGGTGGAGCAGGTCTGGGGGTGGTGGCAGGAGAACGCCGCGGCGGGGCGCTGCTCGATGCTGTTCTGCTACGCGCTCGGCAAGGCCCAGCGCCTGCTCGCCGGACTCTGCGCGCACACCGACCGGCCGGTGTTCGCGCACGGCGCGGTCGCGCCGCTGACCGACGCCTACCGCGAGGACGGCGTCGAGATGCTGGAGACGCTGCCGGTCGGCGAGCACAAGGGCAGCTTCTCCGGCGAGCTGGTGGTCGCGCCGCCGTCGGCGAGCCGCACGCCGTGGATGCGGCGCTTCGGCGCGCTGCAGACGGGCTTCGCGAGCGGCTGGATGCGCGTGCGAGGGCGCCGGCGGGGACGCGGGTGGGATCGCGGCTTCGTGCTGTCGGACCACGCGGACTGGCCGGGCATCGTCGAGACCGTCACGGCGACCGGCGCGCGCCGGGTGCTGGCGCACCACGGCCGCACGGACCTGCTGGTGGACTACCTGCGCGATCGCGGCGTCGACGCAGCGCCGCTCGCCGACGGCCGCGGGCAGCGCGCGATGGAGGAGGAGTAGCGAGATGCGGCGCTTCGCCGAGCTCTACGATCGCCTGGACCGCACCAACTCGACCAACGACAAGGTCGCCGCCATCGTCGCCTACCTCGAGGACGCGCCGGCTGAGGACGCGGCGTGGGCGGTCTATTTCCTGTCCGGGGAGCGACTGCGTGCGCCGGTCAGGGTGCGCGAGATGACGGCGTGGGCCTGCGCCTCGATCGGCGTCGACGGGCCGACCTTCGAGGTCTGCTACGAGGAGGTCGGGGACCGCGCCGAGACGCTCGCGCTGTTGCTGGAGGCTGCGCCCAACCGCCGCGTGGCTGCGCCTTGGGACCCGCCGCTGCACGAAGCGGTCGCGTTCGTCCGGGGTCTCCGCGACCTGGAGGCCGAAGAACAGCGCGCGGCGCTGCAGCAGCGCTGGTCTGATCTGCACCTTCGCGAGCTGTTCGTGCTCAACAAGCTCATCACGGGCGGATTCCGCGTCGGCGTCTCGAAGCGACTGCTGGTCCGGGCGCTCTCGCAGTGGTCGGGCGTCGACAAGGCGGTGCTGTTCCACCGCATGATGGGCGCGCCGGTGGACTCCGCGGCGCGGTTCGGCGCGCTCTTCGACGAAGACCCGCGCGACGCCGACCTCGTGCGGCCCTACCCGTTCTTCCTGGCGTCGCCGGTCGAGGGCGAGCCCGACGCGCTAGGGGACATCGCCGCGTGGCAGGCCGAGTGGAAGTGGGACGGAATCCGCGGGCAGTTGATCGCGCGCGGCGGCGAGGTGGCGCTCTGGTCGCGGGGAGAAGAGCTCGTGACCGACACCTTCCCAGACCTCGCCGCGCAGGCGCAGCGCCTCCCCGACGGCACCGCGCTGGACGGAGAGATCCTGGCGTGGCGGGACGGTGGGCCGCTGCCGTTCGCGAGCCTGCAGCGTCGGCTCGGGCGCAAGCGCGTCGGCAAGAAGACGCTCGCGGACTTTCCCTGCACGTTCCTCTGCTACGACGCGCTCGAGGCGGGCGGCGAGGACGTGCGCGAGCGTCCGCTGCGCGAGCGGCGCGCGCTGCTGGAGGAGCTGGCTGCCGCGGCGGACCTACCGGTCTCGGCATGCGTGACCGCGGCGAGCTGGGAGGAGCTCGCAGACGTGCGCGGCGAGAGCCGCGCGCGCGGCGTCGAAGGCATGATGCTCAAGCGCCTCGACAGTCCGTACCGGACCGGGCGCGTCCGCGGTGACTGGTGGAAGTGGAAGGTCGCGCCGCTCGAGCTCGACGCCGTGCTGGTCTACGCCCAGCCAGGGCACGGTCGGCGCGCGGGGCTGCACACCGACTACACGTTCGCGGTCTGGCGTGACGAGGACCTCGTGCCGGTCGCCAAGGCCTACACCGGCCTCGACAACCAGGAGATCCGCGAGCTCGACGCGTGGATCCGCCGCAACACCACCGACAAGTTCGGACCGGTTCGTCAGGTCGAACCTGCGCACGTGTTCGAGCTGCACTTCGACTCGGCGCAGCGTTCGACGCGCCACAAGAGCGGGGTCGCGCTGCGCTTCCCCCGGATCGCGCGCTGGCGGCGGGATCGCGCGCCGTCGTCGGCCAACACCTTGGCGGACGTCATGGGCATGATCGGCGGGGGGCAGGGTGACTGACGCGGCTGCGCACCTCGACCGGCTGCGCGGCTGGATGCGCGACCAGGGCTGGCAGCCGCAGCCGCACCAGGAGGAGGCGTGGCGGGCGCGGCTCGAAGGCCGCGACGGACTCGTCTGCGTGCCGACCGGGACGGGCAAGACCTACGCGGCCTACTTTGGCGCGCTCGCGCTCGCGCTCGCGCTCGCCGACGCAGAGGCTGGTCGAGAAAGCCTGCGGGTGCTCTGGGTCACGCCGCTTCGCGCGATGGCGCGCGACATCGAGGCGGCGCTGCAGCGCCCGGTCGAGGAGATGGGTCTGCCGGTGCGCGTGGCCTCGCGCAGCGGCGACACGTCGGCCTATCGCAAGCGCAAGCTGCGCGAGCGCATGCCGACCGTGCTGCTGACCACGCCAGAGTCCCTGAGCATCCTGCTGAGCTACGAGGACGCCGCCGAGAAGTTCGCGCGGGTGCAGACGGTGGTCGTGGACGAGTGGCACGAGCTGGTCGGCAGCAAGCGCGGCACGCAGACAGAGCTCGCGCTGGCGCGCATGCGCGGCGTGTCGCCGGGGCTGCGCACGTGGGCGCTCTCGGCGACGCTGGGCAACGTCGAGGAGCTGGCGCGCGCCGCCGCGGGCGTCACCGAGTCCGAGCCTGCGGTCGTGCGCTCGGACGCGCGCGCTGACGTCGTGGTCGACTCCGTGCTCGGGGACCCTGGCACGCAGCTGCCGTGGTTCGGCTTCTTGGGCGGGACGATGTTCGACGCGGTGGTCGGCGCGCTCGACCCGGCGCGTTCGACGCTGCTGTTCACCAACACGCGCCACCAGGCCGAGCGGTGGTACCGGGCCCTGCTGGAGCGGCGGCCGGAGTGGTTCGAGCAGCTGGCGCTGCACCACGGCAGCATCGAGGCCGAGGAGCGCGCCCGCATCGAGGCGGGTCTCAACAGCGGCCGCGTCACGCTCGTGGTGTGCACCAGCTCGCTCGACCTCGGCGTCGACTTCGCGCCGGTCGAGCGCGTCGTGCAGATCGGCTCAGCGCGCGGCGTCGCGCAGCTGCTGCAGCGCGCGGGCCGCTCGGGCCACCGGCCGGGCGCGCGCAGCGAGGTCTGGATGGTGCCGACGCACGCGATGCAGCTGCTCGAGATCGAAGCGCTGCGACGCGCGCTCAAAAACGATGAGGTCGAGGCGAAGCGGCCGCTCGTCGGCGCGCTCGACGTGCTGGCCCAGCACCTCGTCACCTGCGCGGTCGGCGGGGGCTTCTCGCCGGACGACCTCTACGAAGAGGTCGTCCGGACCGCCGCCTACCGTGACCTGGACCGGGCCACCTTCGACCGCGTGTTGGCCTTCGTCGAGGCGGGCGGCGAGGCGCTCGCGGCCTACCCGAGGTTCCGGCGCGTCGCGCGCGCAGGCGGGCGGGTCGTCGTCGTCGACCAGGCAACGGGCAGGGCGCACCGTATGGCCATCGGGACGATCACGCAGGACAGCTCCATGCGCGTGCGCTACCTCAACGGCGGCAGCCTGGGCATGGTCGAGGAGCGGTTCGTGAGCCGCGTGCGTCCGGGCGAGCGGTTCGTGTTCGCGGGCCGGGTCCTCGAGCTGGTGTCGATCCGCGACATGGACGTGCGCGTGCGCGCCGCGCGCGGCAGCACCGACCACGTGCCGAAGTGGACCGGTGGCCGGCTGCCGCTGTCGGACTCGCTGGCCGGCGCGACCGAGCGGCTCTTCGGGGAGGTGCGCGACGCGATCGCTGCTGGCGAGGATGTCACGCGCTTCGGCGCGGAGGTCGCGCGCGCCGCCGAGCTTCTGCAGCGACAGGCGGCGGTCTCCCAACTCCCCGGCCGCCGCGTGCTCGCCGAGCTGACCGAGACGCGCGACGGATCGCACCTGTTCTTGTTCCCGTTCGGCGGGCAGCTCGCCAACGAAGGGCTCGCGGCGCTGCTGGCCGCGCGGCTCGGCGCTGTCGGCGAGGTGACGTTCGCGCTGTCGGCCAACGACTACGGCCTGGAGCTGATGGCGGCGGGTGGCTTCGACTTCGGCGCGCGGCTGGCAGACGCCTCGCTGTGGTCCGTCTCGCGCCTCGACGAAGACGCGGTCGACGCGGTCAACGGCGCGGAGCTCGGCCGGCGTCAGTTCCGTGAGATCGCGCGCGTCGCGGGGTTGGTGCAGGAGGGCTTCGGGCGGTTCCGCAAAGGGGCGCGGCAGCTGCAGACCTCTGCCGGGCTGCTCTACGACGTCTTCTCTGAGCACGAGCCCGACCACATGCTGCTGGCGCAGGCCCGCCGCGAGGTCCTGCAGCGACACTTCGACCGGGACCGCCTCGCGGCGGTGCTGCGGCGGATCGCGGCAGAGGGGCTGGAAGTAGTCCGCACCGCGCAGCCGTCACCGCTCGCCTTCCCGCTGCTGCTCGACCGGGTCGAAGCGCGGATCTCCACCGAGAGCGAGCTGCGCCGGGTGGAGCGGATCAAGGCCCAGTGGCTCGAGCAGGTGGGGGCGTGAACATCAGCTGGCGCGACGAACCGCTGCAGCTCCTGCCGGAGCGCGCCCTCTACCTGCCCGCGCACGGCGCGCTGCTGGTCGCGGACGTGCACGTCGGCAAGGCCGAGGCGTTCCAGCGGCGCGGCGTGCCGGTCCCTTCGGGCGTGGGCGACGCGGACCTCGAGCGGCTCTCTTCGCTGCTGGATGCGTGCGGCGCGCGCTCGCTGTGGGTGCTGGGAGACCTGGTGCACGACCGCGACGCGCTGGACACGGACGGGCTGGTGCGACTCCGCGCGCGCCACGTCGGCGTCGACTTTCACGTGGTCCGGGGCAACCACGATCGCCACCTGGAAGAGCTCCCGCAGGACTGGGGCTTCGAGGTCCACGCGACGACCGCGGAGCTCGGCCCCTTCGCGCTGCGGCACGAGCCCGAGGGCGCCGACGGCGACCTCTACACGCTGTGCGGGCACCTCCACCCGATGACCCGGCTGCGCGGCGCAGGCGACCAGCTGCTGCTGCCGTGCTTTCAGTTCGGCCCCAGGATCGGGCTGCTGCCGGCGTTCACGACGTGGTCGAGCGGCGTGCGGGTCGACGCGCGCGACGGGGCAACCTACGTGATCGCCGAGGACCGCGTGGTCGCGCTCTGATCAGCGCGGCTTCAGCACGACCTGATAGGGAGACCACGTGTCGGTGCCGTTAGTGCACGAGATCTGCAGGTCGACGTCGCCGGCTCCGAACGGCACGCCTTC
>CAZTQF010000143.1:0-4458 GCA_964615255.1 uncultured candidatus Brocadiaceae bacterium
GAAGGTCTCCCCTACCCGGGCCTCGTAGACCATCTCCTCGTCGAGCTCGCCGACCCGTTTGCCGTCGGGCAGGAACACCCCGTACAGCCCTCGGTCGGGGATGGTGCCCGGGTTGGTCACGGCCAACCGTCCGGCTCCCTGGCGGGCCCGCACGGCACCCGATACCCGGTCCCACACCAGACGGGGACGCAGCTCCCGGAACTCGTCGGAGGGGTACCGACCCGAGAGCAGGTCCAGCACCGACTCGAACACCTCGGTCGAGAGGTGCTCGAAGGGAGCCGCCCGCCGAACCAGGGCCAGCAGATCGTCGGCCTGCCAGTCCTCCACCGCGCACATGGCCACCAGGTGCTGGGCCAGCACGTCGAGGGGGTTGCGGGGGTAGCGGGTCGCCTCGATCTTCCCCTCGATCATCCGCTCCACCACCACGGCCGCCTCGACGAGGTCGCCCCGGTGTTTGGGCATGATCTTGCCCCGGCTGGGTTGATCGACCTGGTGACCGGCTCGCCCGATCCGCTGGAGACCCGACGAGACCGACCCGGGGGACTCGACCTGCACCACGAGGTCGACAGCCCCCATGTCGATCCCGAGCTCGAGGGACGAGGTGGCGACCAGGCCCCGGAGCCGGCCGGCCTTGAGGTCGTCCTCGATCACCAGCCGCTGTTCCCGGCTCAGCGAGCCGTGGTGAGCCTTGACCAGCTCGGCCTCGGCCGCGACGTCGGTTCCCGCTACCGCTGCCGCCCGCTCCAGCCCCTCGAGGTGCAACTCGTTGAGCCGGGCGGCCAGACGCTCGGCGAGACGTCGGGCGTTGACGAACACCAGGGTCGACCGGTGCGACAGGATCTGCTCGAGTAGCACCGGATGGACGGACGGCCAGATGGACGCCCCGCCACCACCTCCACCGTCGAGCGACCCCGGCCCGGGGTCCGGTCCCATACCCGCCGACAGGTCCCCGCCGTAGACGGGTCGAGCCCAGGGTGTGATCCCGTCGGTGGCCTCGACCGTCAGCGAGATGTCGGCGGCGTCGGCGCGAGCTTTCATCGCGCCCGCGGCCTCGCGCACGTCTTCGGCGAGGTCGCCGCGGGTCTTCACGGCGACGGAGCGGGCGCCGCGGAGCCCCGCGGCCTGGAGCACGTTGTGGAGCCCGCGCTCGAGGCGCTCGGCCTCGAGCAGCCCGTTGGTGAGGTAGCGCTCTCGCTTCTGGACGGGGACGCGATCCTCGCGCAGGGACTCGAGCAGCAGCGAGATGGTGGCCAGCGGGGTCTTGAGCTCGTGGGTGGCCGCGGCGAGGAAGCGGTCCTGGCTCGCGCGGAGCGACGCTTCCCGCCGCCGCGAGGCGAAGTAGAGTCCGCCACAGATGGAGAGCACGGCGGCGAAGAAGACCGCTTCGCCGGCGAACATCTGCTGCCGTCGACGGCCGAGCTGCGCGAGCGACGCCGCATCATCCGCTCCGAGCACCTGCGCTGCGCCGTCGACGTCGCGCTGCACGAGCTGCGCGCTCGCGGCCGCCAGCTCACCGCTCGACGACAGCAGGAACTTCGCCCACCACGCGAGCAGCGCGAACGAGAGGCAGAGCACCAGGGCGAAGAGCAGATTGCTGGAGGAGCGGATCACGGGCACCTGAGGAACGCGGCGGCGGCAGCTGGATTTCGCCGCGGCGGGCTACCTGGGTCCATCCTACGCCAACTGTGGGGCCCGGGTCGTCGGCAGCCGCGGCGTGGCTAGGATACCGCAATGCGTTCCCTCGCCTGGTCGCCTCCGCTCCTGCTCGCGCTCGCGGTTCCCGGGCAGGCGACCGAGGTGCGCGCGTTCCTCGAGGAGCACTGCTTCTCGTGCCACGGCGAAGACAAGGTCTCGGGCGGCCTGGACCTCACGGTCCCACCTGAGGGGCAGGTCGCGGCGCTCTGGCGCTGGAGCCGCGTCCGGGAGCGGGTGCGCGCGTTCGAGATGCCGCCTGCCCACGCGAGCGAGGTGACGCCTGCCGAGCGCCGTCAGGTGGTGCAGTTCGTGGACGACCTGCTCGCAGCCGAGGTCCCGCGGCTCCCTCGCGACGGGGGCGCCGTCACGGTGCGACGGCTCAGCCGCTACCAGTGGCGGAACACGGTCCTCGACCAGCTGGGCGTCGAGGTGGACGTGGCGGCCTTTCCGGCCGACGACCTCGGCTACGGCTTCGACACGATCGGCGACGCGTTGACCTTCTCGACGCTGCACCTGGAGAAGTACCTGGACGCCGCAGAGCGCGTGGCTGCTGCGGTGTTTCACGGGGAGGACCCTGCCCGTCCGGCGCGCCGCGAGTTCGCGGGCGGCGCCATGCACCTCGTCGACGATCGCGGCGCGCGCATGGACTCGGCAGCGCACATGTACACGCGCGCGACCGTCGAGCAGCGCGTGCACCTGCCGCGCGACGGCGTCTACCGGCTCCGCGTCCTCGCCAAGGCGCAGCAGGCAGGCGACGAGCCTGCGCGCATGCAGGTCACCGCGGATGGCCGCGAGCTGCAGCTCCTCGACGTCCCCAACCGGAGCGTCGAGGAGTTCGTCGTCGAGCGCCGCTTCGACGCCGGCGAGCGCCGCTTCGCGGTCTCTTTCGTCAACGACTACTACGACCCGGACAACGAGGACCCGCTCGCGCGGGACCGCAACCTCGACGTCGAGGCGCTGATCGTCGAAGGGCCCGTCGACGCGCGCGCGACGCCCGCTGCCGCGCGCTGGCTCGCAGAGGCAGCCGACCCGTCGGCCGACGGCGATGCCCGCCTGCGCGCGCAGCTCGACGCGATGCTGCCGCGGCTGTGGCGCCGCGCCGTCACCGCGGAGGAGCGCGACCGTCTGCTGGCGGCCGCAGTCAGCCGGCTCGAGGGCGGGGCTCCGCGCATCGAGGTGGAGCGGTTCGTCCTCGCTGCCGCGCTGACGTCGCCGCACTTCCTGTTCCGGTTCGAACCGGACGCGCCCGGAGGCGAGGCGCTCGCGACCCGGCTCGCCTACTTCCTGTGGGCGAGCGCGCCGGACGAAGCGCTGCTCGCACGGGGTCGTGCGGGTCGACTCCGGGACGACGGAGCGCTCGCCGCCGAGGTCGAGCGGATGCTGCAGGATCCCCGCGCCGACCGCCTCGCCGGCGAGTTCGCGGCCCAGTGGCTCGAGCTGCGCGGCCTCGCAGCCGCGCAGCCCGACCCTGACCGGTATCCGCTGGACGACGGATTGCGCGCTGCGTTCGCGCAGGAGACCGAGCTCTTGTTCCTCTCGGTGCTGCGCGAAGGCCGCGACGTGCGCGAGCTCATCGACTGCGACTACACGCACCTGGACGCGCGCCTGGCCGCGCACTACGGCCTCGCCCACGACGGTCCGCCCGACGTCTTCGTGCGCACGCCGCTCGAGGGCGCTGCGCGGCTGCGCGGGGGGATCCTCGGCCACGCGAGCGTGCTCGCGGTGACCTCGAACCCGACGCGCACGTCGCCGGTGAAGCGCGGCAAGTGGGTCCTCGAGAACCTGCTGGGGCAGCCTCCGCCGCCGCCGCCGCCGGGCAACGACTCGTTCGAGGACGAGGCCGCGATCGACGACGCCGCGACGCTGCGCGAGCAGATGGCGCGGCACCGCGAGCGCACGAAGTGCGCGGTCTGCCACGTCCGCATGGACGCGCTGGGCCTGTCGCTCGAGCGCTTCGACGCGATCGGTCGGTTCCGCGCGCGCGACGGCGCGGGTGACATCGACGCGAGCGCGGAGCTGCCGGACGGCACCGCGCTCGACGGGCTCGCTGACCTCAAGCGCGCGGTGGCCGCCGACCCCGCCTTCGTGCGGACCCTGGCGCACAAGCTGTTCGTCTACGCGGTCGGGCGCGACCTGCGCCCGATCGACCGCCTGCGCGTCGACCACGCGGTCTTGGGCCGGCTCGCGTCCGGCAAGGTCACCGTGCGCGACCTGATCCTGCTGGTCGTGGCGGACCCGGCGTTCGCCGGCGCGCGGGGATAGACCGGGGTCCCGCGGCCTGGGCCGCTGCGGGCAATCGTCCCGGGGCGAGCTACACTGCCGGTCGTGCTCTGGTTCGTAGGAGTCTTGGCCGGCCTCGCAGCGCTGGCGCCGCTGCTGCGGCTGAGCGTCCAGAGCGGCCGGGCGCGCCTCGCCGCTGTGGGCGCGGTGGCGGTCGGCGTCGGCAGCGTCGCGCTCTGCACGATCTACGCGCCGGTCCGCGCTCCGCGTCGGGACGACCGCCCGCTCGAGGTGCTCGCGGAGGGTCATGTCGGCTCCGCGGCGTGTCGATCGTGCCACCCCGGCGAACACGCTTCGTGGCACGGCTCGTTCCACCGGACGATGACACAGGCGGCGACGCGCGCGAACGTCGCCCCGAAGTTCGACCGGCTGGAGCTCGACTGGTTCGGAGAGTCGGTGCTGCTCGAGTGGCGCGGCGACGAGCTATGGACGAAGTTCGTGCGCGGCGGCGCGCGCCCCGGGCCGGTCGAGCGGCCGATCGCA
>CAZTQF010000143.1:4468-6727 GCA_964615255.1 uncultured candidatus Brocadiaceae bacterium
AGCTGACCGGCTCGCACCACATGCAGGTGTTCTGGTACTCGACCGGAGTCGGCCGCGAGCTGGCGCCGGTGCCGGTCTGCTTCAAGCTGGAGGAGGAGCTCTGGATCCCGCTCACCTCCGTGTTCGTCGTGCCGCCTGAGCTGCGCGACCCGCCGGAGCCGGGTAAGTGGAACCAGAGCTGCGCGATGTGCCACACGACCGACGCGCGGCCGCGCGTCGACATCGGCCGCACCGACACGCACGTCGGCGAGTTCGGGATCAGCTGCGAGGCGTGCCACGGGCCCGGCGCGGACCACGCCGCCGCCAACCGCAACCCGCTGCGCCGGCTGGCGCAGCGCGCAGCGGGCGAGGACGACACCATCGTCAACCCCGCGACGCTGCCCCCTGCGCGGTCGGCGGAGGTCTGCGGGCACTGCCACTCGGTCAGGATCCTGCGCGAGCGGCACTTCGACTCCTGGCGGGACTACGGCTCGCCGTTCTTGCCCGGCGCAGACCTGCAGAGCTCGCACCTGGTGATCGACGCCGACGACGGCGACGCACCCGAGCTGCGTCGGCAGCTGCGCCAGAGCCCCGAGTTCTTCGCGAGCTCGTTCTGGCCGGACGGTCAGGTGCGGCTGTCGGGCCGCGAGTTCAGCGGCATGCGCGACGCGCCGTGCTACCAGCACGGCGACGAGTCGCGACAGATCGACTGCACCTCGTGCCACGGCATGCACCGCGCAAACGGACGCGTCGACGCCTCGTGGCGCGACGACCAGCTGCACGCAGGCATGCGCGGAAACGTCGCCTGCACGCAGTGCCACGAGGAGCTGTCGGCCGACGCCGCGCTGCAGGCGCACACCCGCCACGCGCCGGGCTCCTCGGGCAGCAATTGCTACAACTGCCACATGAGTCACACCTCGGTCGGGCTCATGAAGGCGTCCCGGAGCCACGCGATCACCAGCCCGAGCGTGCAGAGCGAGCTCGCGACCGGTCGGCCGAACGCCTGCAACCAGTGTCACCTCGACCGCCCGCTCGGCTGGACGGCCGAACACCTCGCCGAGGGTTGGGGCGTGCCGGCGCCTGCGCTGGACACCGAGCAGCGAGAGGTCGCGGCGTCCGTCCGGTGGCTCTTGACCGGCGACGCGGGGCTCCGGATGCTCGCCGCCTGGAGCTTCGGTTGGGCTCCGGCGCAGGCGGCCTCGGGGACCGACTGGATGGCGCCGTACTTGGGTCGCTTGCTCGACGATCCCTACTACGTCGTCCGCTTCAACGCGGCGCGCTCGCTGCGCTCGGTCGGCGGCTTCGGCGGCGTGCTCAAAGGTTACGACCACCTCGCCGATGTTGCGGCGGCGCAGCCGTTCGTGGACCGGGTCGCCACCGTCTGGCAAGCTCGCTACACCGGCGGCGCGCGGGTCGCGCTGCTGATGCGCGCGCGCGGGCTCGACCGGGCCGCCTTCCAGAAGCTCTACGCCAGGCGCGACGACCGACCGGTCTTCATCCACGAATGACGAACCCCGACGACCCCGCGCGCCTGAAGTCGCGGCACCTCCGGTTTGGCTGGGGGAGCCTGCTGGTCTTCGTCGTGCTCGGAGGCGCGCTGGAGGCGATGCATGGCTTCAAGGTCGACTGGTACCTCGCCGTGGGCAACGAGACCCAGCGCTTGATGTGGCGCCTGGCGCACGCGCACGGCACGTTCCTCGCGCTCGTGCACGTGGCCTTCGCCGCGACGGTGGCCGCCGCGAGCCCCGCGCCCAAGGTGTCCTCGGCGTGTCTGCTAGGCGCCTCGGTCGCGCTGCCGGGCGGCTTCTTGCTCGGCGCCTTCGGCGGGGCCGGCGGCGATCCGGGCATCGGGATCGCGCTCGTGCCGGTCGGGCTCGTGCTGTTGGTGGTCGCGATCGCCGGCTGCTTGCGTTCGCTGCCGCGCTGACGGCAACATGCAGGCATGAAGCAGGCGCCGACCCCGGACGAGCTGCGCGCGCAGATCGCGCCGCTGGACGACCTCGACCGCAAGGTGCTCGGCGGGATGGTGGCCGTGTGGATGGCCGAGCCGACCAAGCTGCGCGATCAGGAGTGGACGGCGCAGCAGTTCGTGCACGTCGCCACGGTCGCGCACGGCTTCGACGGCGAGCACGGGCCTGCCTCTACCGAGGACGTGGAGCGGATCCGCGGCTACGCCCAGGCGCGCATGGACGACGTGCTGCGGGTCGGCCTCGGGTTGTTCGTGCGCGTCGCCTCCGAGATGCAGGCGCGCGAAGGCGGCTTCGACTACGAGGACGCGCA
>CAZTQF010000144.1:0-6707 GCA_964615255.1 uncultured candidatus Brocadiaceae bacterium
ATCCACCAGCTCGCCGCCACGTTCACCGCCCTCATCCACGAGGAGCGCCGCCGCGCAGACCCGCGCCAGCAGCCCAGGGACCCCGGGCCGCGGATGCGCCGCGCCACCCAGGCCGTCCGGAGGTTCCGAGACATCGAGTCGCGCCAAGGCGTGCTCCACCCGATCAAGGAGCCGGACTGGGGCATCGCGCCCGCCGTCGACTGCTGGAGCCGCGGCGGCGACGTCGACGACCTCGAGCGCCTCTCCGGCGGCGACGCCGGCGACGTCGTCCGGACGCTGCGGATGGCGATCCAGATGATGCGCCAGGTGGCGCTGCAGGTCGGCAAGCGAGAGCAGCTCGGCGCGCGCCTGGAGGAGGCCATCGTCGCCGTCAACCGCGACGTGGTCGACGCGAAGCGGCAGTTCGAGCTCGGCTAGTCCCGGGACCGCGCCATCCCGGCGAAGCCGAACTTCGCGGCCAGCACGTCGAAGAACTGTCGCGGCCCCTGGATCAAGTGGCGGAAGCGCATGGGCGCCGTCCGGAGCGTGATGCGCGTGCCCACGCTCACCTGCACCTGCACCTGGCCGTCGACGATGCAGTAGGCGTACGGCATGTCGCCGGTCTCGAGGATCTCGAGCTCCAGGCCGCCGCCCACCGACAGCACGACCGGGCGCGCGGTCAGGCTGTGCGACGCGAGCGGCGTGAGGACGACGGCGTCGAGGTCCGGCGCGAGCACCGGGCCGCCGGCCGCCATCGAGTAGGCCGTGGAGCCGGTGGCCGTCGCGGCGATGACGCCGTCGCCGCGGTAGGTGCCGAGCTCGGCGTCCCCGCGCCGCGCGCGGGCGATGATCATCCCGCCCGCGCCGGCGCGGCTGACCACCACGTCGTTGAGCCCGAGCGTCTGGACCGGCCGGCCGTCCCCGACGTCGATCTCGCACCGGAACATCAGCCGGGTCTCCTCCCAAAGCTCGCCGGCGACCAGGCGCTCGAGCGCGGCCTCGCTCTGCTCGTCCTCGAAGGCGGTGAGGAAGCCCAGCCGGCCGCGGTTGATGCCGAGCGTCGGGCGCTGGTTCTCCGCCATACGCCGCGCCGCTGCGAGCAGCGAGCCGTCCCCGCCCCAGACCACGACGACGTCGCCCTCTTGGTCGTGCAGCGAGGCCTCGCGGTCGGTGATCTGGACGGCCTCGATGTCGCGCGCGGCGAACCAGCGCGCGTGGCGCGCGATCACGTCCGCGGTGCCGCCCTTCTTGGCGTCACCTACCAGCAGCACGCGTCGGATGTCGGGTTCTGCCATAGCCGCGGTCCTTCGCGCTCGACGCGCGTCGGGAGGCCGCCCCGCTGCGGGCGCGGGGCTCAGGAAGGGATCGGCGCGTCTTTCTCGACGAGGAACCGCGCCGCGACGTCCTCGGCGCGCAGGCCGCAGTGCTCGATGATCTGGCCGCGCGACATGTGCACGAGGATGTCGTCGGGCACGCCCATCACCTCGACGGCGGCGCGCACGGGGCCGTTGGCCGCCACGCACTCGAGCACCGCGCTGCCGAACCCGCCGACCTTGACGTGGTCCTCGAGCGTGACGACGCGGTCGTGCCGCTGGCAGAGATCGACGACGAACGCCTCGTCCAGCGGCTTGCAGAACCGCGCGTTGACGACCTCGACGTGCAGGCCCTGTGCCTGCAGCAGCTCGGCCGCCTCGAGGGCGGTCTGCACCATGTGCCCGTAGGCGAGGATCGCGCCGTCCGTGCCCGCGCGAAGCGACTGGGCCTTGCCGAGCTGGACCGGCGCGCGCTGGCCGTCCCAGCCGACGAGGTCGTGCAGCTCGGGCGCGTTGCCGCGCGCGTAGCGGACGCCGCTCGGGCCGTCGAGGGTCAGCGCCAGCTGCATCATCTCGTGCAGCTCGCGCCCGTCCATGGGCGCCATCAGCGTCATCCCGGGCATGCAGCGCAGATACGCGATGTCGTAGAGGCCGTTGTGCGTGGCGCCGTCCTCGCCGACGATGCCCGCGCGGTCCATCGCGAAGACCACGGGCAGGCGCTGCAGCACGACCTCCTGGAAGACCTGGTCGTAGCCGCGCTGGAGGAAGGTCGAGTAGATGGCGCAGACGGGCCGCATCCCGGCGGTCGCCATGCCGGACGCCATCGCGACGGCGTGCTGCTCGGCGATGCCCGAATCGACGAAGCGCTCGGGGAACCGGTCGCGGAATTCCATCAGGCCCGTGCCGTCCGGCATCGCCGCCGTGATCGCGACCACCTTGTCGTTGCGCTCGGCGAGCGCCTCGATGCTCTCGCTGAACCACTTGGTCCAGGCGCGCCCCTTGGGCTTCTCCGGGACCATCGGCTGCAGCACGGCCGGCTCGACCGGGACCTTGGCGGCCTTCGGCTTCGGCGTGGGCTTGGCCGCGTGGGCGCGGTCGTAGCGGTCCTCGCTGCCCGGCACGCCCTTGCCCTTCTCGGTCAGCACGTGCAGCAGCGTCACGCCGCCGAGCTTCTTGCAGGCCTCCAGGGCTTCGAGGGTCTCCTGCATGTTGTGGCCGTCGACCGGGCCGAAGTAGCGGAAGCCCAGCTCCTCGAACAGGTGGCCCGGGACCACCATGTTCTTGACCATGTCGACCGCGTCCCCGAGGCGCTGGTCCAGGTCCTTGCCGACCACCGGGATCGACTGGATCAGGTGGTGCAGCGACTCCTTCGCGCGGTTGTAGAACGTGCCGCTCCGGAGCTTGTTGAGGTGGCGCGACAGCGCGCCGACGGTCTTGGCGATCGACCAGCGGTTGTCGTTGAGGATCACCAGGAGCTTGGTGTCTTCGAGCGAGCCGGCGTGGTTGAGCGCCTCGAACGCGACGCCGCAGCCCATCGCCGCGTCGCCGACGACCGCGACCGAGTGCCGGCCGTCGTTGCCGCGCATCTGGTCGCCCATCGCGATCCCCAGGGCCGCCGAGGCGGCAGTCCCCGCGTGGCCCATGAGGTAGGCGTCGTACTCGCTCTCCCACTTGTTGGAGAAGCCGCTCAGCCCGTCCTTCTGGCGCAGGGTGTGGAAGCGGTCCTTGCGGCCCGTCAGCAGCTTGTGCGGGTAGCACTGGTGGCCGACGTCCCAGACGAGCCGGTCGTCCGAGAAGTCGTAGAGGTAGTGCAGCGCGACGGTCAGCTCGACGACGCCCATGCCGGAGCCGAGGTGGCCGCCGGTCACCGAGACCGTGTCCATGATCACCTGGCGCAGCTCTTCACAGAGCGCGCCGAGCTGCTCACGGGGGAGCTTCTTGAGGTCCTCGGGGACGTTGACCTGGTCGAAGAGAGGCGTGGGCGAAGGTTGGTCCAATTTCTGCTCCGGGCAGCCGGTGGTTTACGACCGTCCAAGCACCTTCCCAAGCCGTCCGGACAATCCCGACCTCAGGTGCGGCGCTCTACGGCGTAGAACGCGACATCTTGCAGCAGCCCGGCGGCTTCGTCCAGCGAAGTCGCCGCAACCTCGCGCCACACAGCAGCCTCCGCGACCAGCTCGCGCGCCTGCTCGGCCGCGCGCGCCGCGAGGTCGCGGGCGGCCTGCTGGCTCTTCTCGAGGCCGAGCAGCGCCGGCCACGTCAGCTTGCCGAGCGCGACGTCGGCGCCGGGGTTCTTGCCGAGCTCGGCCGCCGAGCCCGTCAGGTCCAGGCAGTCGTCCGCGATCTGGAACGCGCGACCCAACGTATCCCCATACGCCCGAATCATTTCGACCAGCCTGTCGGGCGCGCCGCCGGGCCCGGCGCCAGCGTGGGCGCCGACCAGCAGAGCGGCCGTGATGAGCGCGCCGGTCTTGTGGTCGTGGATCCACTCGAGCCGCTCGAGCGCCTCCTCGGCCGACCCGACCGCGGCCGCGGCCTCGTCGCCGAGCGAACCTTCGGCGGCGAGGTCTTCGACCTGGCCGCCGACCATGCCCCGGCTGCCCGCTGCGCGCGCGAGCGCCGCGACGGCAGGTGCCCCGGCCTCGGCGCAAGCCTCGAAGGCGAGCGTGAGCAGGGCGTCGCCGGCCAGCAGCGCCAACGGCTCACCGTATACCTGGTGGCACGTCGCGCGGCCTCGGCGCAGGTCGTCGTCGTCCATACAGGGCAGGTCGTCGTGGACGAGGCTGTAGGTGTGCAGGCACTCCAGCGCGGCCGCCGGCCGCATCGCGCGCTCCAGCCGCCCCCCCGTCGCGACGCAGCCGAGCAGCGTCAGCATCGGGCGGAGCCGCTTGCCGCCCGGGAACATCGCGTAGCGCATCGCTTCGTGCAGGCGGGCTGGCCGCTCCTGAGGATCCGGGAGCAGACCTCGCAGCGCCGCCTCGACCCCCTCCTGGTGCTCGGCGACGAAGGCGCCGAAGGCGCCGCGCGCGCTCATCGCGCCACCACCATGCCGAGCATGGCGTCGCGGGCTTGCGTCGGCGTGAGTCCAGGCAGCAGCATGCGGAATCCCTCGGCGCCGATCGTCGACTCGACGCCGTCGCGACGCAAGGCGCCGTCTCGGAGGAGCAGCGAAACCACGTCCCGCCGCTCGTCGATCTCGACCGCGACGCGGGCGCAGTGGGCGCTGCCGAGCACGAGCCCGCGATCGTTCGTGCCGACCAGCTCTACCTTGAGGAACTTGCCGTCGAGCAGGCCCCGGACGCGGGTGGCGCTCCAGCGCAGCTCGGTCTCGGCGCGGTCGAGCAGACGGGTCAGCCGCGCGGCCCAGCTCCGCTTGCCGGCGGGGTCCAGCGCGCCGGGCTCGCGCGTCGGCGCGACGGGCGCAGCGGGGTAGGCGCCCTCGCCGCGCACGAGGTAGGGCAGGCGCGCTTCGAAGCGTCGCCCGTCGACGCCGTCGAAGACGACCGCGAAGCCGTCGTCGGGCAGCGCGGCGCGCTCGCCGTCGACGCTCCGACGCCCCTCGAAGAAGCGCAGCTCCAACCGACCAGTCGCCCGGTCGAGCGAGGCCGTCATGCGCGCCGCGGTCAGGAACGTCGCGCCGAGGCCGTCGGCGGCCGCCTCGATCAGCTCCACGTCGTGCAACCCGTCGGCGTCGATCGACGTCGCCCGCAGGAAGCGCTGCGACGTGAAGCCCTCGGCGCGCAGGCACTCGTGGAGCGCGCTCAGGCATTCGCGGACGCCGAGCGGCATCGGGCGCAGGGACGCTTCGACGCGCCGCTTCGAGGCCTCGGCTCGCCGCTCGAGCTCGGCGTTCCGCTCCGCGAGCAGGGTGCGCAGCGCCTCCAACTGCTCGCGGGTGGTGTAGAGCTCCAGCTGCAGCCTGCTGTATTCCTCGAGCGCGAGCGCAGCGGCCTCTTCGCCGCGATCCGGCGCGGCGGCCGGCGGGGCGCCGTCGGGCGCGGCGGCGGCTGCGGCTGCAGCCGCCAGCGCGTCGCGCTCGGCCCGCGCCTCATCGAGCGCCCGCTCCGCCATCACCGCGCGGACCTCGAACTCACCGGCCAGCGCCGCCAGACGCAGCGTCTCGACGAGCAGAAACGCGCTCGCGCCCAGGAGGGACACGGTCAGCAGGAGACGGGACCAGCGCATCAACGGTCGGACGGGGCAAGGCGCGGGCCCTTCCCGCGCGCTCGGTTCGCGGCCCAGGGCCGCGCTACCACTTGTCGTTCTTGTGCTTGTTGTACCAGCCCTGCCACTTGCGGAACGTGTCGAAGTCCTGCCCGGTGAGCGCCTTCATGCTCTCGTTCCACGGACCAGAGATCGCTGCCAGGCGATCCCGCGCGTTCTGCGCCTCGACGTTGGCGCCGAGCTGCGATCCCATCTCCGAGAGCGACCCCCACTTGATGATCAAACCGCTGACGATCTCGCGGCGGAGCTTCTGCTTCGACTCGCGGAAGTTGCCGAGCGCTTCGCCGGCGGCCGCCTGCAGCGCGGCCTCGGGGCTCCGCCTCGCCTCGTCGAGCAGGAACTTCACCGCGCCCTCGTCCTTGGTCTTGCCGATGTTCACCAGCAGCTTCTCGCGCAGCGGCACCCACTCCGGACGGTTGGGGAAGCGCTTCTTCTCGTACGCGGCCTTGAGCGGCTTGGCGCCGTCCTTGCCGAACCGGCCGAGCGCGATGGCGGCCGTGTTGTAGAGCTGGGACTTCTCGGCCGGGCGCAGACGCCCCTTGTTGAGCACGCTGTCGAGCCCCTTGACGACCTGCTTCTGGTCCTTGTCGTTGAGGCCTTTGTCCTGCTTCTGGATCAGCACGTCGATGATCTCGATGCCCGCCGCGTCGCGCGTGAACTTGCGGTCCTTGGCGACCTCGGCGAGCTCCTTGAGCTTCACCGGCACGTCGGGGTCTGCCGGCAGCTTCTCGGCCTTCTGGGCCGACGCTGGGTGAGCGAGCGCCAGCGCGAACAGAGCCGCGGCCAACGAGGCCTTGGCGCGTGAGTCGTGGATCATCGGGTTCTCCCTCGGTTGCGGAAGTTGCGGAGGCTGCGCAGAGCGAAGCGGCTACGAGACATTCGGCTCGATCGACGGCGAAAGATAACAAAGAGCGTGCCGCCGAGCGCAACTGTCGCTGCCAATGACCTAGCGCCCGCCGGGCGTGCGCTCGAGCAGGCGCCCCGCCGCGGCGCGCACCTGGGCCATGTCGAGCTCGTGCAGGCGGCTCGGGACCGCCCGGGCCGCGGGCACGCCGCCAGCCACCAGCTCGGCGCAGAGCTCGACGAGCAGCTCGGTGAAGCCGACGTGGTGCGGCGACGGCCGCGGCGGGTCGCCGTAGAAGTCCGCGATGTGCGCCAGCACCAGCTCGGTGTGCGGCGACAGCGCGAGCG
>CAZTQF010000145.1:0-6643 GCA_964615255.1 uncultured candidatus Brocadiaceae bacterium
TCGTAGGCCTCCATCCGGATCTGGATTCGCTCTTGCATGACGGTCGATTCGGGCACCCCGTCGGCTTGATGCAAACGGGGACCCGGTAAGGGTTTGTGGCAGCACTGCGGAAAGTGTGGGCGTCGACGCAGGCACGTCGGACGTTCACACACCCTCTTGCCAGCTTTGGCTGATCGCCATTACTGACTGTGCGGCAAGGGGTTACACCAGATCGGTGTGCTCCCTGGGGCACAAGGGGGCGGACAGGGTAGCGACCTCCCCAACGACGGTCAACACAGCCTCCACAATTTCTTGGCAGCGCTCACCGGCCGCCTGCGAGACGCGCGGCGAACCCCGCGGGCCGCATCGAGACCTGCCCGAGACCCTTGGTGATCGAGCGCAGGCGGGTCACGTAGCCCAACATGCGCGCGAGCGGCGCGCGCCCGGCGAGGCGCGCGCCCAACCTCCCCGCCGAGACGCTCGTGACCTGTGCGCCGCGCGCGCCCAGGTCAGCGAGCACCGCGTTGCTGCTGGCCGCAGGCGCAGTCACCTCGATCGCTACCCACGGCTCAAGCTCGACCGTGCCGGCCTCCGAGAGCGCGTGGTCGAGCGCGAGCCCGGCGGCCTGCTCCACCAGAGCTTCGGTCGGCCTGTCGGCCTCGACCGTGATCAGCCGCAGCACGCAGCCATGCATGGGACCGACGCGGCCGCCAGCCTGCGCGCGGCGGCCGAGCTCCGCGGTCGCCACCGCGGCGATCGCGCCTTCGACCGCCGCCGTGACGCGCGCCGGCCCCGCGTCCTCCACGGGCTCCACCGACACCGAACACCGCGCTGCGACCTCCACTCCGGCGACGGTGGCGCGGAACTCGGCCGCACCGGACGCAGGGCGCGCGACCGTCTCGCGGCGGTCGACCCGCGGCGTGGAGACCCGGAAGGGCACGCCGACGCGGCCGCGGACCATGTCCGCGACGATCTCGAGGTGCAGCTCCCCCATCCCGCGGACGACGATGCGGTCGCGCTCGCGCGCGACGCGGAGCGTCGGGTCGTCGCTCGCCAGCTCCAGGAGGGCCGCGTGGACCGGCGGGGCGTCGTCTGCGCGCTCCGGCTCGAAGGTGACCGCCAGGACCGGCGCCGGGAAGCGCGGCGCGGGGAGCGCGACCGGATCCGCCGGATCGCAGACGGTGTCGCCCGTACGCCACCCGAAGTCCCCCGGCACGACCACGATCTCACCGGGCCCTGCGCTCGGTACGACCTCGTGGCGATCGGCGCGCACGGTCCACACCTCTTCGACGCGGGCAGCGTCCGACCCGAGCCGGTGCGCCCGCACCAGCTCGCCGCCGGTCTGCAGCCGGCCGCGCACGACCCGCACGTAGTTCCAGACGCGGTCCAGGTGCTGCACCTTGAAGACGAACGCGCAGAGCGGCGCCTGCTCGTTGCCCGCGCCAGGCACGGACCACAGACCGCGGGAAGGCAGGTCGGCGACGCCGGGCAGGTAGGACACGACCGCGTCCAGCAGCCAGTCCACGCCCCGGTTGTAGAGCGCCGAGCCGCCCAATACGGGCACGACCGCGCCCCGCAGGAACGCGCCGCGCAGCGCCGCCCGCAGCCGCTCCGGCGCGACGGGGCGCCCCGCGACCGCCGCGGCCATCACCTCGTCGTCGTGATCGGCGACGACCTCGACGAGGCGCTCGTGCGCCTCGAGCAGCGTCCGCTGCAGCGCGGGCACGAGCGCCGCGTCCGGCTGGCCGTCGAACCACTGCACGGCACCCGAGACCGCGTCCCCCAGGCCCGCGAACGCTCCCTCGCCGTCCCGCAAGGGCACGACGGTCGCGGCCGCGGTGCAGTCGAGCTGGTCGGCGACCTCCGCGACCACCGCCCGGAACCCGGAGCCCGCGCGGTCGAGTTTGTTGACGAAGACCATCCGCGGCAGCCCGGCGTCGACGGCCTGTTGCCAGACCGCTCGCGTCTGCGACTCGACCCCGCGCACGCCGTCGACCAGGACGACGACCCCGTCGATGACGCGCAGGCAGCGCTCGACCTCGGCCACGAAGTCGACGTGGCCCGGCGTGTCGACCACCTGCACGACGTGATCGCCCCAGCCGACGCGGGTCGCGGCCGACGTGATGGAGATGCCGCGCGAGCGCTCCGCTGGCATGAAGTCCATCGCCGCGGTGCCGTCGTCGACGCTGCCGACCCAGCTCTGCGCCCCGGCGTCGAACAGGACGCGCTCGGTCAGGGTGGTCTTGCCGGCGTCGATGTGCGCGACGACGCCGAACGTGCGCAAGCGGGTCATGGAGGCCGCGACTGTAGCGCCCCATCGGCGGCGCCGACAGCGACGTTCCACAGCGGCGTCTGTGCCTACATGCCGACCGGCCGGGGCCCAGCGCCCTGCGTGATGCCGCGCATCTGCATCTTCAGGTCGTCGGGGTTGTCCGACGCCGCCAGCGCCTCTTCGAGGCTGATGTTGCCCGCCTGGAACAGGCGGATCAGCGACTGGTTGAAGGTCATCGTGCCGTAGTAGCTGCCCTCCTCGAGGGCCTTCGGCAGCATCCGCGTTGCGCCGGACTCCAGGTGCTCGCGCACCGTAGGCGTGTTCATCAGCAGCTCGACGGCGGGCACCATCGCGGTGCCCTCCTTGTTCTTGATCAAGCGCAGCGAACAGACGCCGGCGAGGTTCAGCGCGAGCTGCAGGCGGACCAGCTCATGCTGGTGCGGCGGGAAGAACGAGATGATGCGCTCGACGGTCTGCACGGCGTTGACCGTGTGCAGGGTCGAGAACACGAGGTGTCCGGTCTCGGCGGCGGAGATCGCCGCGGCCACCGTGTCCGCGTCGCGCATCTCGCCGATCAGGATCACGTCGGGAGACTGACGCACCGCCTGCCGCAGCGCCTGCGGGAACGACGACACGTCGGCGCCGATCTCCCGCTGGTTGACGATCGAGCGCTTGTCCTCGAAGCGAAACTCGACTGGGTCCTCCACGGTGATGATGTGCTTGTTCATCGTGCGGTTGACGAACTCGAGCATCGACGCGAGCGTCGTCGACTTGCCCGAGCCGGCGACCCCGGTCGCCAGGACGAGGCCGCGCTTGAGCGAAGCCAGCCGCTTCAGCGGCTCGACGGGCAGGTTCAGCTCCTTGAACGAGGGGATCTCGTTCTTGATGGAGCGGAACACGAGGCCCTGCTCGCCGCACTGGTGAAAGGCGTTGCAGCGGAACCTGCCGACGCCCGGCAGCGCCACCGAGGTGTCAGCCGCGCCGTGCTCCTCGAACTCCGCGCGCAGCCGGTCGCTCATCACCTCGGACACGTAGCCACGGACGAGGTCGGCCGGCAGCGGCTGGTCTCCGAGGAAGCGGATCACGCCCGCGACCCGCACCGCCGGGCAGCCGTTCGCCTTCAGGACCAGGTCCGAGGCGTTCTCCTTCACCATGATGCGCAGGAAGTCCGCCAGCTTCGGCGTGCGGGCGGCGGCGGGCGGCGGCGTGTTCGGCGTGGGCAAGTATCTCTCCTCCGCACGCCTTATCGGCAGTTCGGAGCGCACCCCGAAGCGGCGGTCGAGGAACCCGGATCAGCCGCGGGGAAGGTCCGACAGCATCGACCAGACCGCCGCGCGCAGCTCGCGCAGCCCCTGCCCGGTGGCGCTCGAGATCGGCAGCACGGGGCGCTGGATCGCCGTGGCGAGCGCCTGCGCGCGCGCGCGGCACTCCTCGTCCTCGACCTTGGTCGCGACCACGACGGTCGGCCTGCTGCCCATCTCGTCCGAGTAGTTCGCGACCTCCTCTCGGAGCATGCGCCAGGCGTGCTCCGGCTCGTCGAGCGGCACCGCGCTGCAGTCGACCAGGTGGAGCAGCAGCCGGGTGCGCTCGATGTGCTTGAGGAACTTGTCGCCGAGCCCCTTGCCCTCGCTGGCACCCTCGATCAGGCCCGGGATGTCGGCGACGACGAAGGTGCCCTCGCCTTCCCCCTCGGCGATGCCGAGCATCGGCTCCAGGGTGGTGAACGGGTAGTCCGCGATCTTGGGACGGGCCTTGGTGATGGTCGACAGCAGCGTGGACTTGCCCGCGTTCGGCAGGCCGAGCAGGCCCACGTCCGCGATCAGCTTCAGGCTGAGCCGGATCTTGCGCTCCTCGCCGGGGCGGCCGCGCTCGAACTGGCGCGGCGTGCGGTTGGTGGCGCTCGCGAAGTGCACGTTGCCGCGGCCGCCGAAGCCGCCGCGCACGATGACCCAGGGTCGGTCCGGCGCGTCGAGGTCCTGCAGCACGTTGCCGCGCTCAGCGTCGAGGACCTGCGTGCCGACCGGCACCTCGATCGTGAAGTCACCAGCGCTCTTGCCGAAGCACTTCTGCGGCCCGCCCTGCATCCCGTTGTCGGCCGCGAACACGCCGCGGCCCGTCAGGTGGTAGAGCGTGTTGACGTGCGTCGAGGGCAGCAGCACCACGTCGCCGCCGTTGCCGCCGTCGCCGCCGTCCGGGCCGCCCTTGATGGTGTTCTTGTCGCGCAGGAACGACAGGCAGCCGTCGCCGCCTTTGCCGGCGCGGACGGTGATCTCCAGTTCGTCGACGAACATCGCGGTCTACCTCGGGTGGGACCTGCGGCGATCGCCCAAGCGGAGCGGCGCGGCGCGCGCGCCGGACGTGCCGCGGTCAGTTGCTGGCCGCAGCGACGTCGACGTGGACGCGCCGGTTCGACTGGAAGCGCACGACGCCGTCGGCGACCGCGAACAGCGAGTCGTCGTTGGCGCGCCGCACGTTGCGACCCGGATGGAACTTCGTGCCGCACTGGCGAACGATGATGGAGCCGGCGGTGACCGTCTGGCCGCCGTAGGCCTTGATGCCGCGGTGTTGCGGGTTCGAGTCGCGGCCGTTTTGGGTCGAGCCCTGTCCCTTCTTGTGTGCCATGGCTTGCTGTCTCCTGCTCTAGCGGTCTCGGATCAGCCGTTGATCGACTCGATCTGGATCATCGTGTACTGCGCGCGGAAGCCGGTGCGCTTGCGGAAGTCCTTCCGCCGGCGGAACTTTCCGATGATGACCTTCGGCCCCTTGACGTTCTTGAGCACCTTCGCGGTGACGCTGGCGCCGTCGACGAACGGGGCGCCGACCTTGCCGGCGGTGTCGCCTTCGCCGCCCACCGCGCAGACCTTGTCGAACGTCAGCGTGTCGCCTTCGTTGGCGTCGCTGCGCAGGTGGATCTTGATCTTGTCACCCTGGGCGACTCGGTACTGCTGGTTGCGATCGTCGAGGACGGCGTACATTGGGCTCGGTCGGGGTTGGAAGGGCGGAGCAGCGTAGCGGGGACGCCGGTCGAGTCAAGGCCAACCTGCGGCGCGCCGCGCCGGCGTCGCTAGGGCAGCAAGAGCCGCGCGGATAGGATCTTGCGGTGCCCGATCGCGCCGCGACCGACCGCTCCTTCGCCGTCCGGATGGGCCTGCTGTTGCTGACGATGATCGCGCTCGGCTTCGGCGGCCGCGCGTGGGCCCGCGGCAGCGCCTCCGAGGCAGGCCCCCCGCTCGCGATGCTGCTCCCCCACGTCGGCACCGTCGGCGCCTGGTACCTGCTGTTCGTGCTCCAGGCCGCGTGGAGCGGTCCACGCCGACGCCTCCACCGCGTCGCGGGCTACCTCAGCGTGCCGCTGGTAGCGTGCCTACTGTGGACCGGGGTCGCGGTGATGGCCGCCAACTACCGGCTGAAGGGCGACGCGCCGCTGGCGTTCTTCAACCTGCTGAACCTCGGCCAGTTCGCCGGGCTCTACCTGGCCGCGCTGACGCAGGTCCGCAGGCCGCGTCACCATGCGCGGCTGATGCTCTACGCGAGCTGCGCGATGATGCCGCCCGCGCTGGTCCGCATCGTGCAAGCGGTCGGGCTGCCGGAGCCGGTGACGGTTCTGCTGATCGTCGGGCTCTGGATCCCCGGGCTGCGGCACGACCGCGCGACCCTGGGCCGCGTCCACGGCGCGACCTGGATCGGGGTCGGAGTCCTCGGCGCGGGCGTCGCGCTCGGCGGCCCGGTCGGCTTCAGCGCCGCCTGGGCCGCGCTGCTCGACGGCTGGCTCGGCGATGCGTAGGTCTTGAGCCCTAGGCCTTGACGCCCAGGCCCGCCGGGATCGCGATGCGCGCCTCCTGACCGTCGCCGGTCAAGAAGCGATAGTGCACCACGTCGATCGGGTAGCTCTGCTCGGGCCGGAACAGCACCGACTTGCCGACCGCGTCCTCGAGCTCCAGCACCGCGCGGCGCTTGTAGTTGACGAGGTAGTCCGCGACCGCGGGCGCCACGAACACCTGCAGCATCGAGTAGCCCTTGAGGTGGACCAGCGCGCGGACCTCGCGGAGCACCGACAGCGCCTTGGACTGCACCGTCCGCGACCACCCTGCGCCCTTGCAGTGCGGGCACTGCATGAACACGGTGCGCTTGAGCCCGGGGCCGACGCGCTGGCGCGTGATCTCCATCATGCCGAACGGCGAGATGCGTCCGACCTTGATCCGGGCGCGGTCCCCGCGCAGCGCGTCGATCATCTTGCGCTCGACGCCGCGCCGATGCTTCTCGTGCGACATGTCGATGAAGTCGATGATGATCAACCCGCCGAGGTCCCGGAGCCGCAGCTGGCGGACGATCTCCGGGATCGCTTCGAGGTTGGTGCGGTAGGCGGTCTCGTCGCTGCCCTGGCCGCCGGCC
>CAZTQF010000146.1:0-6629 GCA_964615255.1 uncultured candidatus Brocadiaceae bacterium
CCGTGACTCTGCCGAGGACCTGCGCGAGCAGGCCCCGGTCAACGCCTTCATCGGCGCGGTCTTCGCGGCGTTCTAGTGGTCTTCAGTCCGCAGTCGCGGCAGCTCCGAGCGAACCTGACGCTCTTCGCGACGATCCTCGCGGGGGCCGGGCTCGGGATCCTCGCGGCGGGCTTCCTGCTGGAGCCGATCGTGCGCACGCTCAACGACCACTACGCGACCTTCGCGCTGCCGGCGCTCGAGATCGACCTGCTCGAGCTTGGCCTCGCAGCGGGCGGCGGCGTCGCCGTCACGGTGCTGGCGGCGCTCGGGCCCGCATGGACCGCGTCGCGGGTGTCGCCGCGCGAGGTCATGCTGTCGGCCGGCGGCGGAGGCTCCGGCGGTGTGGGGTGGCGGTGGTGGTGGGCGCTGCCGCCGGCGGGGCTCGCCGCGCTGCTCCTCGCGACGGTCGGCACGCGGCTGGTCCAGGGCTATCTCGGCATGCTCTCGCTGCTGATCGCCGCGGTGCTGCTGATGCCGACGCTGATGACCGGCGCGCTCCGGCTGCTGTCGCTGCCGCTGCACCGGCTCGGCCCGTTCGCGCGCTACGTCGCGCGCAGCACGTCTGCTGCGCGCAGCCACCTCGCCCTGCCGGTCGCGGCGATGGTGCTCGCGGTCGCGACGACCATCGGCATGGCCGTGCTCGTCTCGAGCTTTCGCGGCAGCGTCGGCGGTTGGCTCGGCCAGGTCCTGCCGGCGGACGTCTACGTCTCGGTGCCCGGCGGCGTCGACGAGCGCAGCCAGCCGGTCGCGCCGGCTCTGGTCACGGCGCTGCGGGCAGCGCCCGGCGTCGCCGCGTGCACGGACTACCACCGGACGCTGATGCCGGTGCGCACCCGCGAAGGTGCTCCGGCGCGAGACGTCGAGGTCGTCGGGATGGCCCCGTCGGCCGCGTGGCTCGACAGCTGGCCGATCCTCGACGGCGACCGCAGCGCGGCGCGCGCGTCGCTGGCGGGGCGCGGGCCCGCGGCAGCGTGGATCAGCGAGCCGCTCGCGTTCCGCGCCGGCGTCGGGGTCGGCGACGCGGTGACGCTCGGCGTCGGAGGAGGCGCGGTGACGCTGCCTGTCGTCGCCGTCTACCGGGACTACAGCAGCGAGCGCGGCGAGGTGATGGTGCCGCGCGACTGGCTGCACGGGGCCGGCGTGCGCGCAGCCGTGACGGCGCTCGGGCTCGAGCTCGAGCGCGGCCGGGACCTCGGCGCTGCGATGGCCGCGCTGCGCGCGGCCGCTGCGTCGGCGTCCGACCAGGGCGTGATGCTCCGCTCGACCCAGGAGCTCAAACAGACGTCGCTCGACATCTTCGACCGGACGTTCGCGATCACCGGGGTGATGCGGCTGCTCTGCCTCGCCGTCGCGTTCTTCGGGATCTACTCGGCCTTCTCGGCGCTGCAGCTCGAGCGCGGCGCCGAGGTGGGGCTGCTGCGCTGCCTGGGCGCGACGCCGGGCCGGATCGGCGTCGTCGTCGTCGGCCAGACGGCGCTGCTCGGCGCGTGCGCGGCGATGCTGTCCCTGCCGCTCGGCCTCGTCATAGGTCAGCTGCTCGCCGACGTGATCAACAGAGTCTCGTTCGGGTGGTCGTTGGTGTCGGTGCACGTCCCGGGCCGAGCGCTCGTCGAAGCGTCGCTGCTGGCGATCGTCGCCTCGCTGCTCGCGGGACTGTGGCCGGCCGCGCGGTTCGCGCGCATGCGTCCGGCAGCCGCCATGAGGGAGTCCTGATGAAGCGTTTCTGCGTCGTCCTCTGGCTCGCTCTCGCGGCGTCGTCGTGTGGCCGTCCGATCGAAGACGCGGCGTCGCCGCCGCTGACCGTCGCCGGCGCGCTCGGCGGCGCTTCGCCGGACGAAGCCTACGCGCGCGCGCTCGCCCCGCCGGCGCTGGCGTTCCCAGCGGACCACGGCGATCACCCGGCGTTCCGGACGGAGTGGTGGTATGTCACCGCCAACCTCGACACCGCGGACGGCCGGCGCTTTGGCGTGCAGCTGGTGTTCTTTCGCCAGGCTCTGGCGGCGAGCGCGCCGGACCGCGCGGGCGCCCTCGCTGCGCGTGACCTCGTGTTCGCGCACGCTGCCGTCACCGACGTCGACGGGGGCGGCTTCCATCACGCCGAACGCATGACGCGCGCCGCTGGCGACCTCGGGTTCGTGGTCGGCGGTCGCGACGGGGCGCCGTTCGAGGTGCGCTGCCTCGACTGGTCCGCCGCGGCCGCGCCCGGCGCGAGCTTCCTGCCGCTGCAGCTGCGCGCGTCGGACCCGGGCTTTGCGATCGAGCTGACCGTCGCAGAGGGCAAGCCGCTGGTCCTCCAGGGTGACCGCGGCCTGAGCCAGAAGAGCGCCGCGCCCGGCAACGCGTCGATCTACTACTCGATGACGCGGCTGCCGATCCGCGGCGCGCTGGTCGTGGACGGCGCCCGGCACGAGGTCGCGGGCGACGGCTGGATCGATCGCGAGTGGAGCACGTCGGCGCTCGGGCGCGACCAGGTCGGGTGGGACTGGTTCTCGCTCCAGCTCGACGACGCGACCGAGGTCATGTGGTACCGGCTGCGGCGGCGCGACGGCAGCAGCGATCCGTGGAGTCGGGGCTGCTTGGTGTCGGCCGACGGCAGCTCGCAGCGGCTGCTGCCCGCCAACGTCACCGCGACGCCGATCGACGAGTGGGCGGCTCCCGACGGCGCCGCCGCCTACCCGGCGCGCTGGCGGCTGCGATGTACGGAGCCGGCCTTCGACCTCGAGGTGACGCCGCTGCTCGCGGACCAGGAGCTTCACACGCTGGTGCGCTACTGGGAGGGAGCTGTCGGCGTCCAAGGCACGCGCGCAGGCCTGCCGGTGCAGGGCCGCGGCTACCTCGAGATGACCGGCTACGTGCGCTAGCGGCCGCGCTCGCGCAGCTCACGCCGCCGCATCGGCATGCGGTCGATCTGCTCGAACAGGTCCGCTGCGTCGAGCGGCTCGTACGAGGTGCGCTTGACGCCGCCGTCCTTGCCGACGAGCAGCGCGGCGAAGCCGTCGGCCGCGCCCTTGCGGTTGCGGCGGAACCGATCGCGCAGCGCGTCGCAGTCGCGCGCGGTCAGCGGGCGTTCACCCGCGAACGAATCGCCTTCCTCGTAGATCACGACGAGCGTCATGTCGCGCTCTTCGAAGCCGTTCTCGGCTTCGCAATACGCCGCGAGCTGGCGCTGCAGCTTCTTGTCGTCGGCGCCGCGCGCGAACACCACGAGCGGGCGGCGGACGTCGCGCAGCGCTCCGAGGTCGAACGCGCCGTAGGTCGCGATCTGCTGGAGCTCGATCCGAAACGGTCCGTCGATCTTGTCGTCGATCGATAGCCCGAGCTCGTCGACCTTGCTCGGGTCCACCGGCGGCAGATCGAGGCTGCGGCCGCGCCACGTCGGCCGCAGCGCGCTGTAGGGCACGTAGACGTCCTGCCAGCCGTCGCCCTTCTGGGTCTCGAACTGGGTGCGGTAGGAAGCGGCGAAGCGCCGACGCTCGGTCGGCTGCCGCAGCCGGAGCGTGTACCGGCGCCCGTCCGCGCGCACCCGCAGGCGGACGCCGGTCTCCCCGGCTTGGCCGAGCTGGAGGTCCTTGCCGGGGCGGCGGACCGACGAGAAGCCGCCGCCGTTGGTGTTGAGCACGCCGGTGAAGATCATTCGGCCGCCCTCTACCGTGAAGCTGCCGGTCGAGCGTCCGCCCATGACGCCGTCGAGCACGGTTCGCCAGCGGCCGCTTTCGTCGGGCTCGGCGAAGTCACACAGCACGCGCTCGCCGGACGGATCGGGTTGTTGGGCGGGCACGGTGCAGGCGGTGAGCAGGATCGAGGCGGTCAGCGCAGTTCGCATGGGGCCGACTTCGCTCAGCCACCGCTCCCAGATTCGACCATGCAGCCCTATGGGCCCCTCTGGTCCAGGGTGCGGGCCCAGGCCAGCGCGCGCGCCGCTGCTTGCGCGATCGAAAGAACTGGTGTCGGTTACGGAGCATGCTGCTGCTCTCACGCGGTCTCGCGTCTCGGTTTGCACTGCAGGCGATCTTCGTCGGGGGTCTGATGCTCGTCGTCGCGCCGAGCGCGGTCGGGCAGACGTTTGCAGGCGGGGAAGCGAGCGCGGGCGGGCCTGCGCCGGTGCAGGTCTACATCCTCGCAGGCCAGTCGAACATGGTCGGGATCGGTCAGGTCAACGGCGGCGGCTCGCGCTGGGGCGACGAGTTCGTCGACCCGGTCCTGTCGGTCTACGAGGGCTCCTATGATCCGGCGGTCGACTACGCCGCGCAGGCCGCGAAGCGCACGGTTCCGCTCCAGGCCTTTGGCGGGGTGAGCCCCACGCCGTATCCCGGCGGCGGCGTGCAGATCGTGCGCGGGACGCTCTCGGTGAAGACGTCGGGCCTTTACGAGCTCCGGCCCGGCTACGGGGACTCGACCTACAACGTCATGACCGTCGGCGGGGTCGAGGTCTACCGAAAGGAGCCGGGCGGAACCGCGAAGCACACGCACGTCCCGCTCGAGGCGGGCGCGCCTGTGCCGTTCGAGATCGTCTATCTCAACGACCGCGCCAACGGCCTCGGCTGGATCGCGCGCGTCGACATCCCGGGCACGCTGACGACGCTGGTGAAGCGCGAGGGCCAGTACCCGCAGCTGCTCACCGCAGACGGCGAGTGGCGGGTGCGCGACGACGTCTACTACCGCGGCGTCGTCACCGCGACGGCCGACCAGTGGCTGCAGCCGGGCTGCGGCGCGGGCCGTAACAACATCGGCCCGGAGCTGGGCTTCGGCCACGTCGTCGGCGACCACCACGACGCGCCGGTGCTGCTGCTCAAGGCGTCGCAGGGCAACCGCTCGCTCGGCTGGGACTTCCTGCCGCCGGGCAGCGAGCGCTTCGTCGAAGGCGGCAAGGTCTACGCCGGCTACAAAGACTCGCCCGATCGCTGGGACGAGGGCTCGGAGCCGGAGCCGATCCACTGGTACGCCGGCAAGCAGTACGACGACTGCTTCTCGGCGGCCAAGGCGCTGCTCGCGGACTGGGACCGGAGCTTCCCGCAGTTCGCGGGGCGGGACCACGAGATCGCCGGCTTCGTCTGGTGGCAGGGCCACAAGGACCAGGGCAGCGCGGTGCACGCGGCGCGCTACGAGCAGAACCTCGTGCAGTTGATCGACACGCTTCGAGCGGAGTTCGAGGCGCCCGCCGCGCCGTTCGTCGTCGCGACGATCGGCTTCGGCGGCTGGGAGATGGACGGACTGGCCAAGGTGGTCGCCGCCGCGCAGCTCGCGGTCAGCGGCGACGCCGGCAACTACCCGCGCTATGTCGGCAACGTCAAGACCGTCGAGACTCGCGGCTTCTGGCGCGAAGCCGCAGCCTCGCCGCGCAACCAGGGCTTCCACTACCACCAGAACGCCGGCGTCTACATGGACGTCGGCACAGCGCTCGGACAAGGCATGCTCGAGCTGCTCGGCAAGGAGTAGCGGCGTGATGCCGCCGTTCGGCTACTGCGCCAGCACGTGGTCGAGCGCGCCGCGCACGGCCGCGACCTGTGCTTGGTTGCAGTCGGCGTCGGTGACCTTGTCGCTGTCCGGGTAGACCTCGGTGGTGCTGTTGTAGGGGGCGTCGGTGACGCTGGTGCACAGGTGGAGCTCGTGCACCGGGTAGTGGATCACGCCGTCCTGCTCGACGTCGGCGCCGATGATCTGGCCGTTCTCGTCGGGCGGCGCGATGTGCGTCACCTCGCGGACCGACGCGATGATCGCGGCCTGGAACGCAGGCTGCGGGTTCTCGCTGTCGCCGACCGTGTAGAAGCCGTCGGGGATGGTGCCGGGCTCGAACGCCGCGCCGTCCAGCGCCGCCTTGGCCGGGCGGAACTCGGACTCGTCGGTGTCGGTGGTCTCGTGCAGGTCCAGGTGCATCTGCCACGTCGCGCCCTTCGACGCGACCAGCTGCATCAGCGCCGTCGATTCGCCGCAGCCGCTGCCCGCGAAGAACGAGCGGTTGGGGTCGAGCGCGTCGGCGTTCCAGCGCTGGATGCGCTCGTAGCCCCACGGGCTGACGCACGGCGCGATCAGCAGGTTGACCTGGTCGGCGTAGTCCGCGGCGTGCTGCGCTGCGAACAGCAGCGCGCCCTGCACGCCGCTGGTCTCGTAGCCGTGCACGCCGCCGGTGATCAGCACCCACGGCAGGTCGTGCTTGGGCGCCTTGGGCGCCAGCGCGAACAGCGGGTAGCGCTCGGGGTCGACGGCGAGCGCGCCGTAGTGGGTGACGTCGAACCGGTCGCGCAGCGCGTCGACCTTGTCGAGCACCTCGTCGCGGTAGCTGCGCTGGACGGCCTGCTGCTGCGCCCAGGCCGCCTTGTCGGCGTCGGTCCAGGGCTGGCCGGGAGTACCAATCGGGTAGAAGCGTTCCATGGGGTTGGGTCGGGCGCGCATCGTAGTGCGCGGTCGCTAGCTTGGGGAGGTGATGTCCTCGCGCTGTCGCCTCTGCTGCTGTCTCGCGCTGGCCTTGTTCTCGCTGGCGGTCGAGGTCCGCGCCCAAGACCAGCGCCCCAACGTGCTGCTGCTCGCCGTCGACGACCTCAACGACTGGGTCGGCGCGCTCGGTGGGCACCCGCAGGCCAAGACGCCCAACA
>CAZTQF010000147.1:0-6597 GCA_964615255.1 uncultured candidatus Brocadiaceae bacterium
GTAGGTGCGGAAGCGAGCCATCGGCCCGCCGGCGCCGAACTCCAGCAGGTCTTCGTCCTTGAGGATGATCTCCTCGACCTCCTTGCCGTTGACGAACACCTGGCCGTCGACGCGCCGCAGGTGGAACTTGCACTGGTCCTGCACCCACTCGATCTGCGCGTGCTCGTCGGCAACGAGCGCGTGCAGCAGCGGCACCTCGCAGCGCTGCGCGTGGCCGACCCGCACCACCGACTGCTCGTAGGTGATCGTCCGGCCGCGCAGCGGTCCGGAAAGGTGCAGCAATTGCGCGCGCATGCCACCACCATAGGCGGCGTGTCGGACGCCGCCAATCCACCCGTGCTCGTCGAGGTCTGCGTCGAGTCCGTCGCCGGCGCCTACGCAGCGGTGGTCGGCGGCGCAGACCGCATCGAGCTCTGCGCCCACCTGGACGCGGGCGGACTGACGCCGAGCGTCGGCCTCTGTGAGGCCGTCTGCGCCGCAGTTCAGGTCCCGGTCTTCGCGATGATCCGACCGCGCGCGGGCGACTTCCTCTACGACGGCGCAGAAATCGACGTGATGGTCCGCGACATCGAGGCGCTGCGGCAGGCAGGTGCTGCCGGCGTCGTGACCGGCGCGCTCACCGCCGACGGCGAGGTCGATCGTCGCCGGGTGAGCGAGTTCGTCGACGTCGCCGACGGCCTCCCGCTGACCTTCCACCGCGCCTTCGACGTGTGCCGCGACGCCTGCGAGGCCGTCGAGGAGCTGTGCGCGCTCGGCGTCGCGCGGCTGCTGTCTTCCGGACAGAAGCCCTCGGCGCCCGACGGCAAGCACCGCCTCCGCGAAGTGGTCGAGCGCGCGGCCGGGCGGCTCCAGGTGATGGCCGGCGCCGGCGTGCGCGCAGAGAACGTGGTGCGGCTGGTCGAGTTCACCGGCGTGCCCGAGGTGCACCTCTCGGCCGCGGGGCAGCGCAGGAGCCGCATGGCCTTCCGCCGCGAGGAGGTGCACATGGGCGCCCCGGGCGCGGACGAGCACCTGCTGCGGACGACCGAGGAGGCCGCGGTCGCGCGCGTCGTCTCGGCGCTGCGCAATCGCTGACCGACGGCTACCATGCGGGCATGAGCCAGGCCTCGCACCCGCTCCTCGAAGCCATAGCAGCGCTGCTCGGCACGCCCCCCGTGCCGTGGGACGACGTGCTGCGCGCCCTGACCGAGCACTTCGACTGTCCGGTCGGCACGGTGCACCGGCTCGACGACGCCGACGGCATGCTGCACCTCGAAGCGCAGCGCGGCCTGCCGCCCCCGGTGCTCGAGAAGGTGCAGGTCATCCCGGTCGGCAAGGGCATGGCCGGCCTCGCCGCCGAGCGCAAGGAGCCGATCCAGGTCTGCAACCTGCAGACCGACGACAGCGGCGTCGCGCGACCCGGCGCGAAGATGACGCAGATGGAGGGCTCCCTCGCGGTGCCGATGCTCCGCGACGGCGAGGTCCGGGGCACGCTCGGGGTCGCCAAGCCGAGCGCCTACGACTTCTCAGACGACGAGACCGACCTGCTGATGGCCGTCGGCGCGATGATCGCGCGCGCGGTCTGAGCCCGCGGGCCGCAGGATTCGCCCCGGTTGGATTGTCCGCGAGCGCGCGCGAGGGCACCCTGGGCGCATGCAACGCTCCCGCTCCGGCGTCCGCTTCGCGATCTCCGCCTCGCTCGCCGCGCTCGCGGCCGGCGCTCCCGCGTTCGCCCAGAACGGCCGCGTGCTGACCACGGTGCAGCCGCCCCACGTCGGCGGCACGGCCTCGTTCGAGGTCACGGTCCCGCCAACCCACGCCGTCAACGTCAACATCCTCGGCTGGTGGGTGCTCACCGACCACTCGCCGCTGGCGGTGCCGGTGCCGCTGCCGTTCGTGACCCAGGGCCTCTACCGCGGCGGGCCGACGCGGCTCGGCACCGTCGGCTGGTCGGCGGGCGCCGCGCCGAACGTCGCGAGGCTCGACCTGCCGATCCCGCCGATCGCAGGCCTCACGGGGTTTGCGTTCGACCTGCTGACGCTCGACCTGACGATGGACCCGGTGCTCGGCCGGGTCGCGACCTGGAGCGACAACGACCTGGAGCTGACCGTCGGCGACCTCGGCGGCTGCGGCGGCGCGTGGACGCCCGCGCCCCTCTACCCGCCGGGCACGCAGCTCGAGCCCGACATCGTCACCAGCTCGCCGACCGCCTTGACCACGCGCGTCGCCGACCGCGCGCGCCGGCGCCACGCGCGGGACAACCTGAGCGGCCTCGGCCCCGCGCTTTCGTCCAACGTGTCGCCGAGCAACCCCACCGGGCTGACGATCCTGCCGGTCAGCCCGGGCTACGACGAGTGGAAGGACCACTACTGGGAACAGCGCACGATGCTCCTCGAGATCGAAGACGAGGTCGCGATGGGCGGCGCGCAGGTCACCTTCCGGTGGAAGACCTTCGCGCGCCTCGCGCCGGCCGAGTTCCGGTTCTTCTACCGGCGGGAGTCCGAGCCCACCAACGGCTCCACCTACCGGAGCAACCGCTCGGACTACCTGAGCGCGCTGGTCACCAACCTGTCGGGCGCTGCGGGCGCACCGAGCAGTGACCCCAACGCGCACCCCAACGTGCAGCAGGAGTGGGTCTACGAGACGGTCGTCACCAGCTACGAGGGCTACGGCGTCAACCGGCCGCTGCAGGTCGGTGACGTGGTCGAACTCGAGCCCAGCCAGTTCATGAACCCCGCTGTGACCGGCGGCCTTTGGGCCACCTACCTGCAGAACGGGACCCAGAGCAACTACTACGGGACCGCGTTCGTCTACGTCGTAGGCCAGGGCCTCCGACCGTGGTACGCGGCGGAGGTCGAGACCGACACGCCCGGCCCGGACGGGAGGATCTCGTACCAGTCCTACCCGCTGCCCGACGCAGGACAGCTCGCGGGCGACATGACGCTGCACTACGCGTACTCGGGCGAGCGCACCTACCGCTACAAGCAGGTCACCAGCAACCTCTCGCACCAGAGCAGCCATCCGTTTCTGCAGGGGCGCCGGCTGCACCACACCGACTTCGGGACCGGAGAGCACTCCGAGCCCAACAACCCTGCCCTGCAGGCACACGTCGGCCAGCTCGGGCCGCAGTTCGCCGGGCGGAGCTGCGTGTCGTGCCACGTCTCGAACGGACGCTCGCGGCTGCCCGCCGTCGGCCAGGAGCTTGACGGGTTCGTGCTGAGCGTCGGCGCGGACGCGGCCGGCGCGCCGCACCCGCTGCTCGGGGACACCCTGCAGCCCCGGTCGACCGACGACCCCGAGGAGTGGCACGTAGAGGTCGAGGCGGGCGTCGTCGTCGGCGCGGCGGTCCAGGCGAGCACCGACCCGTCCGAGCCCTCGGCGACCGGCCAGGACGTCGTCTACTCGGCGGGCGGGCAGTACTCGCTGCACGGCGCGTTCACCTTTCCGCACGTCGCCGGCGCCGCCGACTACGTCGTCGACGTGCGCTACGAGAGCGCTGCCGGCGCCGAGCTGAAGTTCGAGCAGCAGGGCGGCGGGCCGGGCTCGCTCTACCAGCAGCTGGTGCTGCCGCCGTCGCAGGGCTGGACGACCGCGACCTTCACGGTGAGCCTGCCGAGCTCCATCCTGCTGGCCCTCGCCTACGATGCGGCGTCCGCCGGCCCGGTCCGGGTCAACTGGGTGCGGATCACCGAGCAGCCCGGCCCCAACGCCACCCCCGGCGAAGGCGCGGTCTCGCTGGCCGCGTGGATCCCCCACGACGACGGGTTCAACGCCTACGCCGACGGCGCGCCCTACCAGCTCCGGCGACCGCAGCTGGCCTTCGGCGGCACGGCGCCGTCGTTCCACTCGCTGCGCGCGGCGCAGCCGCTGATCGGGCTCGGGCTGCTCGAGGCGGTCGACGAGGCGACCCTGCTGAACCTGGCCGACCCCTGCGACGACGACGCGGACGGGATCTCGGGCCGCGTCGCCCGCGTCACCGACCTCGCAACCGGCCAGCCGCGCGTCGGTCGGTTCACGTGGAAGGGCAGCGCTGCGAGCATCGCCGACCAGGTCGCGCACGCGCTCAATCGGCACATGGGGGTCGCGTCTGCGCGCATGGCCACGCTCGACGGCGAGGCGACGCCGAGTCCTGCAGAGGTCAGCGTCGAAGAGGTCGCGCGCATGGCGCGCTACGTCGGCCTGCTCGGCGTCAACGCGCGCCGCGACCTGCATGACCCGCAGGCGCTCCAGGGAGAGCAGCTGTTCGACGCCGTCGGGTGCGCGGCGTGCCACGTCCGCGAGCTGACCACGGGCCATACCCACCCCTGGGCCGAGGTCCGCGACCAGACGATCCGCCCCTTCACCGACCTGCTGCTGCACGACATGGGGCCCGGCCTCGCCGACAACATGCGCGTCCCGTCGAGCAGCGCGACCGCCGCCGAGTGGCGCACGCCCCCGCTCTGGGGGATCGGCCTGAGCGAGGACGTGTCGGGCGGACCCGGCTACCTGCACGACGGCCGCGCGCTGTCCCTGGAGGAGGCGATCCTCTGGCACGGCGGCGAGGGCGAGGCGTCGAAGCAGGCCTTCCGTGCCCTCAACGCGTCGGAGCGCGCCGCGCTCGTCGCGTTCTTGCGCTCCCTGTAGCGCGCCGCCCTGGGGCGCGCCGGGCAGGCTTGGTGCATCCGTGGTGCGACAACCGGAGTAAGCTCCTTCAGCCCATGCCCCGCGCCCCGCTGCCCCCGATCTTCGCGCTCTGCTCGCTCGCCGCCTGCGGCGGCGGCGACGACGGCGTGATCGACCCGTCGCTCGTGCACACGGTCGGCCGCGGCGACCTGCACGTCACCGTCACCGAGCGCGCCGAGATCCGCGCCGCGCAGGACACCCGCGTCAAGTCCAAGGTCGAGGGCCGCGCGACGCTCAAGTTCTTGATCCAAGAGGGCGTGCTGGTCGAGCAGGGCCAGCTGGTCGCCGAGCTGGACGCGAGCGAGCTCGAGGCAAAGGCCGCGACCGAGGCGATCTCGGTGGCGCGCGCCGAGGCCGCCTACGAGCAGGCGGTCAAGAACAACGAGATCGTCGAGGCCGAGCTCGAGGCGCTGGAGAACACCGCGGAGAGCCGCCTCGAAATCGCCCGGATCCGCCGCGAGAAGTTCATCGGCAAGCCGCTCGCAGCGCAGCACCGGGCCGACGGCATCGAGGGCACCAACGCCGCGATGCTCAAGAAGCTCAGCGACCTGATCGTCGAGCAGTACGCCGACGACGCAGAGCTCGCCGAGCGCTTCGGCGGCCTCAACACCGCGGTGCGCACGATGCTCGGCTCGAAGCGCGAGGTCTCTTTCGAGATGGGCGACATGGCCAACCAGGTCCTGACCCAGATCGACGAGATCAACCTCTCGCGCGCCGAGCTCGAGCTGGGCGCCGAGACGCTGTTCCACAGCCGCCGGCTCAAGGAGAAGAACTTCATCACCCAGAACGAGCTCGAGCGCGACATCATCAGCCACAACCGGCAGCGCTCGAAGGTCACGGTCGCCTGGAACAACCTGCAGATCCTGATCAACTACACGCTGCGCGAGCAGCTGATCACGCTCGACCAGGAGATCGAGAACGCCGAGCTCGGCCTCAAGAGCCAGAAGGCCGCGTCCGAGGCCCGCCGCGTCAAGGAGACCGCCGAGCTGCGCGCCGCGCAGTCCGAGCTCGCGCTCGGCCGCGAGCAGCTCGCCAACTACCGCCAGCAGGTGAGCAACGCCCGCTTCGTCGCGCCGACGCCGGGCCTGATCGTGCACGGCCGCTACGACTGGGACGAGCCGGTCTACGAGGGCATGAGCGTGCGCGAGGGCCAGGAGCTGGTGATCATCCCCAACATCCAGCGCATGGTCGCGCGGCTGCGCGTGCACGAGGCGCAGATCGACCAGGTCGCGATCGGCCAGCCCGCCAAGGTGACGATCGACGCGTTCCCCGGCCGCGTGTTCGCCGCGACCGTCGACGAGGTCGCGACGCTGCCCGAGCCGACCCGCCGCTCGACCGACACCAAGGTCTACGAGGTGCGCGTCGCGCTCGCGGTCGACAACCAGGACGGCGCGGTGCGCCCCGGCATGAACGGCTCGGTCGAGATCGACGTCGGCGTGCTGCCGGACGTGCTCAGCGTGCCGGTGCCCGCGGTCAAGCGCAGAGACGAAGCGCACTACGTCTGGCTGCTCGACGGCGACGACCCGGTCGCCCGCCGCGTCACGCTCGGTCGCAACAACCTGACCCACGTCGAGGTGCTCGCGGGCCTGTCGCGAGGCGACCGCATCCGGCTGGTGCCGCCGCCCGGCCGCGAGCTGCCCGACCCGGACAGCGACGGCGCCGCCGAGGCCGCGCGACGCGGCGGAGCGCTGCCGGAGCGTCAGCCCGAGCCGGAGCCGCCGGGCCGAGTCTCCGAGGGGCACGTTGAAGGTGGAGTCGCGCTCGTCGGCCTCAGCGAGGGGTTGCCCGATCCTCGACGGCGTGCCGCCACCGCCGGCGCTCGGCTCAGCCGCCTCCTCGCTCCGCGAAGGCAGCTTTTTCGCCTGGGCGGACTCGACCGAAGCCGCCCTGCTGCTGAACGAACCCAACCTCGCGGGCCGCTGCACATCTCCCGCAGAGGGGGCTCCAGGCGGGCGC
>CAZTQF010000148.1:0-6583 GCA_964615255.1 uncultured candidatus Brocadiaceae bacterium
GACGACGACGAGCGCGCCTGCGCCTTGCTGGCCGCACAGCCGCCGCAGCTCCGCGAGCGAGGCCTCCGCCTCGGCGGCGCGCCGCTGGGCCCGCGCGAGCGCGGCGCGCAGGCCGACGTTCTCCCGGTCGAGGCGCGAGCGCGCGCCTTCGAGCCGGAGCATCACCCGGAGGCGCGCGACCAGCTCTTCCCGGTCGACCGGCTTCTGGATGTAGTCGACGGCGCCGAGCTTGAACGCCGCGAGCTTGTCCGACTCCGCGCTCATCTTGCCGGTGAGGAAGAGGACCGGGACGAACGCCGTGAGCGGGTCGTGCTTGAGCCTGCGGCAGACCTCGAAGCCGTCGATCCCGGGCATCACGACGTCGAGCAGGATCAGGTCGTAGGCGCCGCGCATCGCCCGCTCGATCGCTTCGAGTCCGCCGGCGGCCGACTCCACCTCGAACTCCGTCTCGCGCAGATACAGCTCGATCAGCCGGATGTTCTGCGGCGTGTCGTCCACGACGAGAATGCGCGCCATCGCCGCCCAACATACGCTGTCGTGATGCAACAGCAACCGCGCCTGCCGCTGTGGTTCCTGGCCGCCAACTGGGTGTTGGTCGTCGCCGCCTTCGCAACGGGCGTTCACCTCGGACGCGCGCGGGCGAGCGAGCTCCCCGAGCCGCAGCGCACCGCGCTGGAGATCGTCTACCACGAGGTGCTCGCGTCGTACATCGAGCCGGTCGACGAACACGAACTGGTCGAGCGCGCGATCGCGGGCATGGTCGACGGGCTCGACGACTACAGCCGCTACATCCCGCCGACCGGCGTCGCGGGCTTCGACGAGTCGAGCAGCGGCAACTACTCCGGCGTCGGCGCGGTGATCACCGAGCTCGGCGACGAGGTAGTGGTGCACTTCCCGTTCGAGGACAGCCCCGCCGAGCGCGCGGGTCTGCTACCTGGCGACGTGATCCTGGCCGTCGACGACGAGGTCGTCGACACCGCAGAGGAGCGCCGGGACATCGCCGCGCTCGTGCGTGGCCGCGCCGCCACGAGGGTCCGCCTCTCGATCCGCCGTGGCGACGAGGAGCGGACGCTCATCGTGACCCGGGGCGATGTGCAGCGCGCTTGCGTGAAGTGGGCCCACTACCTCGACGCCGAGCTGGGACTGGGCTACGTCTACCTCGCCGACTTCCACCCGACGGCCACAGCGCAGCTGTCCGGGGCGATCCGGTCGCTCGAAGCCGAGCGCGCGCTCCGCGGGCTCGTGCTAGACCTCCGCTTCGACGGCGGCGGCAGCCTCGACCAGTGCCTCGAGATCGCGCGGCTCTTCCTGTCGGGCGGCGTGATCGCGACGCAGCACCGCCGCAGCGGCGGCGACGAGGTCTACGAGGCGACGCCCGGCGGCGCCCGCTGGCCCGACCTGCCCCTCGTGCTGCTCGTCAACGAACAGTCGGCGAGCGCGAGCGAGGTTCTGGCAGGCGCGCTGCAGGACCACGGCCGCGCGGTCGTCGTCGGCGCGCGCACGCACGGCAAGGGCTACGTCAACACCGTCTACTCCTGGAAGGACCAGGACTTCAGGCTGAAGCTCACGACCGGCAGCTACCGCACGCCGAGCGGCCGCAACATCGAGCGGAACCACGCCACCGGCGGCAACCCCGCCGACCCGGAGAACGGCGGCATCGCACCCGACGTCGCGGCCCCGGTCGACGACGCGACCAACAGCAGGCTCTACCGCAGCCTGCACGAGATCCCCGTACCCGAGCGCTACGCCGCCGCGTTCGCGCGGCTGGCTGCGCGGCACGGCCTCGACGTGCCTTCGCCGCCGCGCACCGCGGACGACCCGCAGCTCGCCGCAGCCCTGGAGCAGCTGCGCGGAGCGCCGCGCTGACGGCTGGATCACGGCTGCGCCTGCGGCCATGCTTGCGGCGTGGGCCAGCTCATCCTCGGCATCGAAACCAGCTGCGACGAGACCGCCGCGGCGGTCGTCGAGGACGGACACCGCGTGCGCAGCAACGTGATCCACTCGCAGGTCGAGCTCCACCGGCGGTGGCGGGGCGTCGTGCCCGAGGTCGCGAGCCGCTCGCACACCGAGCGGATCCTGCCGATCGTCGACCAGGCGCTCGCCGACGCTCGCGTGACGCCTGCAGACCTCGACGCCGTCGCCGTCACCCACCGACCGGGCATGGTCGGCTGCCTGCTCGTCGGCATGGCGGCCGCCAAGGCGATCTCTTGGCGGTTCGACAAGCCGCTCGTCGGCGTCGACCACGTCCAGGCCCACGTCCACACCGGGCTGCTCGCGCGCCCGGAGATGCCGCTCCCCGCGCTGTGCCTGGTCGCGTCCGGTGGACACACGGCCCTCTACAAGCTGACCGGGCCCGGCGACAGCGAGCGCCTCGGCACGACCCGCGACGACGCCGCAGGCGAAGCCCTCGACAAGGGCGCTGCGCTGCTGGGCCTGCCGTACCCCGGCGGCCCGTCGATCGAGGCCGCGGGGCAAGCGGGCGACCGGGCGGCGCATCGCTTCCCCCGCACCCTGCTCGGGCCGGACTCGCTCGACTTCTCGTTCTCCGGCCTGAAGACGGCGCTGCTCTACCACCTCGAACCGCCGGGGGGACCGGGCCGCAAAGCCCCGCCGACCGAGCGCGAGGTCCAGGACCTCGCGGCGTCCTACCAGGAAGCCGTCGTCGACGTGCTCGTCACCAAGCTGCGGCGGGCTGCCCAGCAGCACGCGTTCCGCTCGCTCTGCATCGGCGGCGGCGTCGCCAAGAACGCGCGCCTCCGCGAGCGCCTCGGCGACGACCCGCACCTGCGCGCGCTCGAGCTCGTGCTGCCCCCGCTCGCCCTGTGCGCCGACAACGGCGCGATGATCGCAGGGCTCGGCTCGATCCTCCTGGCGCGGGGCGAGGTCGCGTCGCTCGACCTGGACGCGGTGGCGACGTCCCGGACCAACGCCAAAGCGCCCGGGCGCAGGCGGAGGCAGCCGTGAACCAGGGCCACGAACAGCAGCTGCGCACCTTGCTAGAGGCCGTCCAAAGCGGCGAGCGCACGATCGAGGACGCGCTGACCGCGCTGCGCGTCGCGCCAGCGCCGGCGCCGACGCCGGGGGTGCCCGACGGCGAGCTGGGCTTCGCGACGGTCGACCACGACCGGCGCCGCCGCTGCGGCTTCCCGGAGGTGGTCTTCTGCCCCAGCAAATCGCCGTCCGACACCGCCGCGATCGCGCAGGAGATCTTGACGCGCTCCGACCGGGTGCTGCTGACGCGCGCCGACGCCGCGCAGGTCGAGGCGGTGCGCGCGGCGATCCCGCGCGCCGTGCACCATGAGCGCGCCCGCTGCATCACGGTGACCCCGGCCGAGCAGGCGCTGCGCGGCGAGGTCGCGGTGGTGAGCGCGGGCACCGCGGACCTGCCGGTGGCCGACGAGGCCGCCGTCACGCTGCAGTTCGCCGGCGACCGCGTGCGCCGCTACACCGACGTGGGCGTGGCGGGCATCCACCGACTGCTCGCCCGCGTCGACGAGATCCGCCGCGCGCGCGCGGTCGTCGTGGTCGCGGGCATGGAGGGCGCGCTGCCGAGCGTCGTAGCCGGGCTGGTGGAGCGACCGGTCATCGCGGTCCCGACCAGCGTCGGCTACGGCGCGTCCTTCGCCGGCCTGTCCGCGCTGCTGACGATGCTCAACAGCTGCGCAGCCGGCATCGCCGTGGTCAACATTGACAACGGCTTCGGAGCGGGCTACCTAGCCTCGCAGATCAACCGCCCACCCGACGAGACGCCAGCACCTTGAGCCCAAACGCCAGCACCGTTCGCCCGCCCGCCCGACTCGTGCTCGAGGACGGCACGGTGCTCGTGGGTCGAGGCTTCGGCTCCGCCCAGGACGCCTTCGGCGAGCTGGTCTTCAACACGTCGATGACGGGCTACCAGGAGATCCTGACCGACCCCTCCTACCGCGGCCAGACCGTGCTGCTGACGCAGCCGCACATCGGCAACTACGGCGTGTCGGGCGAAGACGAGGAGTCGGCGAAGCTCTGGCTCTCGGCCCTCGTGGTGCGCGAGGCCTGCAGCAGAGCCAGCAACTTCCGCTCCGGCAGCGAGCTGCACGATTACCTCGACCAGCACGGCGTGCCCGGCATCGAGGGCCTCGACACGCGCGCGCTCACGCGCCGGGTCCGGGACCACGGCGAGCAGCGCGTGCTCGTGACCCGCGACATGGAGTCGAGCGAGGCGGAGCTGGTCGCCAAGGTGAAGGCGTCCCCGCGAGTAGGCGACGTCGACCACGTGCTGAAGGTCACCACCGCCGAGGCGCACACCTGGGACCGCGGCTACGAATCGGACTTCAGCGCCAAGCCGCCCTACCTCGGCGGAGCTCCGAAGCGCCATCGCATCGTCGCCTACGACTTCGGCGCCAAGCGCAATATCCTGCGGTCGCTCACGACGTGCGGCCTCGACGTCACGGTCGTGCCCGCGGACACGCCGGCGGAGGCCGTGCTCGAACGTCAGCCCGACGGGGTCTTCCTCAGCAACGGCCCAGGAGACCCGCAGGTGTGCGCCTACGGCGTCGAGGCGGCGAAGAAGCTCGTCCAGGCGGTGCCGGTCTTCGGCATCTGCCTGGGCCACCAGATCCTCGCCCAGACCTTCGGCGGCAAGACCTACAAGATGCCGTTCGGCCACCACGGCGGCAACCACCCGGTCATCGACCTGACCACCGACAAGGTGGAGATCACCTCGCAGAACCACAGCTACGCGGTCGACGGCGACTCGCTCCCGGACGCCGTGGTCGTCACGCACAAGAACCTCAACGACGACACCGTCGAGGGGCTGCGCCACAAGGAGCTGCCGGTGTTCTCCGTGCAGTACCACCCAGAAGCTGCGCCGGGTCCGCACGACGCGCTCTACCTGTTCAAGCGGTTCGTCGAGCTGCTCGACGGCACGCACGCGTGACCCGCCGGACCGGGCAGGACGCGTGATCGAGCAGACCGTCGCGCAGCATGACAGCGGCCGGCGGCTGGACGCGGTCGCGCGCGAGGCCGCCGGCCTCTCACAGAAGCAGGCCCGCCGGCTCTGCTCCATCGGCGCCGTCGCCGTCAACGGGGTGCGGCGCGAGGGGACCACCCGGCTACGGACCGGGGACACAGTCGAGCTCGACGAGCAGCTCGCGCAGTGGTCGCTGCGGCTGGGCGTGCCCGTGGCCTACGCGGACGAAGACGTGCTGGTGCTGCACAAGCCCCCGGGCCTCGCGGTGCACGGCGGGCCGCTGGTCGATCGCTCCGTCGCCCAGGCCATCCAGGAGGTCCTGCCGCAAGGCGGCCTCGCGCACCGCCTCGACCGCGACGCGTCGGGGCTGCTGCTCGTCGGCGTCACGCCCGACGCGCTGCGCGCGCTCGGCGCCGCCATGGAGGCAGGCGGCGTCCACCGCGGCTACGAGGCCGTTGCCGTCGGCGAGCTCGCCGACGACCGCAGGACCGTCGACCTGCCGCTGCGGGTGACCGACGAGCCGCGCGGCGACCTGCCGAAGACCGTCGTCGCCGAGGACGGCCAGGCGAGCGTCTCCCACGTGACGGTGCTGGCTCGGCGCGCCGGGTTCAGCCTCGTGCGCGTCGACCTCGAGACCGGTCGCACGCACCAGATCCGCGCGCACATGCGCGCGATCGGCCACCCGCTCCTGGGCGACGCGCGCTACGGCGCGGCCCAGGTCAACGCCCGCGCGCGTCAGACCTTCGGCGTGCAGCGCGCCCTGCTGCACGCCGCCGAGCTGCGGTTCCCGCGCCCTGCCGACGGCGTCGAGGTCGTCCTGCGCGCCAAGGCCGAGCCGGACATCGCCCGGCTGTTTCGACCGCGCCGCTGAGCGAACGGACAGGCTCAGGTGCTAGGGCCGGCTCAGGTAGCCTGCTCGGCGAGCGCCGCCTGCACCTTGGCGACGACCTCGTCCGCGCCGCACTCGACCTTCTCGAGCCCCTTGCGGACCAGGAACTCCACCCGGCCGTCCGCCGCGTTGCGCCCGACGAAGACCTGCACCGGCAGCCCGATGAGCTCGTGGTCCTTGAACTTCGCGCCCGGCGACATCGCGCGGTCGTCGAGGCACACCTCGACTCCTGCCTCGGACAGCTCGCGGTAGAGCCGCTCGGCGAGCTCCACCTGCTCGGACCGCTTCTTGTCGAGGAACGCCACGACGCACTCGAAAGGCGCGATCGGCGCCGGCCAGACGATGCCCTTGTCGTCGTGGTGCTGCTCCACCGCGGCGGCGGGCGTGCGGGAGACGCCGATGCCGTAGCAGCCCATCACGAACGGCGTCGGCTTGCCGTTCTGGGCCATGAAGGTCGCGCCCATCGCCTCGGAGTACTTGGTGCCGAGCTTGAAGATGTGGCCCACCTCGATGCCGCGCGCCTGCTCGAGCGGCGCGCCGGTCTCAGGGTCGCCCTCGCCGGCGCGCGCGAGCCTCAGGTCGTGGAAGGCCGGCTCGCGGGCGTCGCGGCCGAGGTTGACGTTGAGGCAGTGGAAGCCCGTCTCGTTGCAGCCGGTCAGCAGGTTGGCGCGGCCCTTCAACGACTTGTCGGCGAGCAGCGGCACCTCGTCGGGGAGCCCGACCGGCCCGGCGAAGCCGGTCTCGGC
>CAZTQF010000149.1:0-6553 GCA_964615255.1 uncultured candidatus Brocadiaceae bacterium
TGGACGTCACCAGGATCGACGGCCGCACGGTCTCCGACCAGTAGTCGAAGTGCGCGACGCGCCGCAGCGAGGCCTCGACGCCGCCGGCGATCACCGGCACGTCCTTGAACGCCTCGCGGCAGCGCTGCGCGTAGACGTTGGTGGCGCGGTCGGGCCGCAGCTCGATGCGCCCACCCGGCGAATACGCGTCGTCGTTGCGCCGCTTCTTGTTCGCCGTGTAGTGGTTGATCATCGAGTCCATGTTCCCGGCGCTCACCGCGAAGCAGAGCCGGGGCCGGCCGAACTCGCGGAACGGCTCGGCCCTCTTCCAGTCGGGCTGCGGCAGGATCGCGACGCGGAAGCCGTGGCCCTCGAGCACGCGGCCGAGCAGCGCTGCGGCGAACGACGGGTGGTCGATGTAGGCGTCGCCTGAGACGAACACCACGTCGACCTCGTCCCAGCCGCGCGCCTCCATCTCGGCGCGCGTGGTCGGCAGGAACGCCGTCGGGTCGGGGGTGCTGCAGGGGGAGGTCATCGGCAGAAGCGGGCGAACAGGCTACCACTGCAGCCAGGGAATCGCCGCTGGCGCCGCCGGATCAGCGCTCCGGGCGCGCCGCGAGGAGGCCTCGCGTCCACGAGCTTGGTGCGGTCGGTCGTCGGCCAAAGCACCCGCTGACGATCCGCTCAGCCCGGAGGAAGGCGTCTCGCCAGCTCCCGGGCTGCGCAGAGTTGCGCCCTGCGGGAAGTCCGCGGCGGGTGGACATGGGCGTCCTGGATCCGCGATGATCCACGCGGACACGAAGCGGGACGTGGCGCGACACGTCTGGGCACGCCCCCTCCGGCGCGATGGATGTCAGAGCTTGAACGAATGAGAATCCTCCGCGCGCTGCTCTTGTGCTTGAGCCTCGGGTCCTCCGTCGCCGCGCTCACCCCGCAGACCGTGGCCCAGGCTGCGGCGAGCGGGCAATCGGTGGCGCTGGAGCGTCACCTGCTCGAAGGGCTCGGGGACGCTTCGCGCGCCGCGCTCCTGGAGCTGGCCGCTCCTGGGCCGCAAGAAGAGGCTCCTGCGCGTCGCCGCCTCGTCCGTCAGCTGCTCGATGACCCCGGCGCGCTCGCGGCGCTCGAGGTCGTCCTCGACCGGCGGCTCGCGGCGGCGGAGCGTCGCTACGCCGACGCGCTCGATGCGCCGGTGCGGGCTGCCTATCGGGCTCGGCTGCAGTCGCTCGACGACGCGGCGCTGCGCGAGGTCGCGAGGGTCCGACGCGTCTGGCGCAACTACGTGCTGCAGCCATCGACGCAGCTGCACTTCCAGCAGCACTTCCTGGTGCCTGCGACCAAGGTCTGCGAGCTGCTGTTCCCCGACGTCGCGGCGTGCGCGACCAGAGATTCGAAGCGGCTCCTGCGCGCCATGCGCGAGCTCAACGCTGCTCGCGACGAGGTGCGAGAAGCGCTCGGCTTGGGCGCCGACCCTACCGAGGGCAAGTCCTCGCCGACGGGCATCGCGATGCCTCCCTTGACGCAGCCGCGCAGCTACGACGACCACCTGGAGCATCTGCGCCGGACGATCGCGGTCGCGTCGTCTGCGGCGCCTCGAGAGGCGCGGGGACTGCTGCTCGACAACGCTGCGAAGGCCCGCTTCATCGACAAGGAAGAGGCGGAGTTCGTGCTCTACGCCAACGAGATCCGCGCCGTAGTCGGCGTCGTGGCGTGGTCGACGGACGTGCTCGCTTGCGCAGCGACGCGCGACCACTCCAAGGATCGCGTCGACGGCAACGCCAGCGGCCACATGTCGAGCCTGCCCGGCAAGCGCGGGTTCACCGACCGGCTGCGCCGGTTCGGGACGAGCGCCAGCAGCGAGGGCGCGGGCGGCGGCTCCAGCGGGCGCAACTACCTCTACCAGCTCAGCTACGGCGGCGGCCACACCGGCCCGCTGTACTCGATGAAGCGCAACCGCGTCGGCGCAGGCCGCTTCCAGAGCTGCTACACGAGCGTCTACGCTGGCCAGAAGGACCTGTTCCACCGCTGCCAGGCGAGCGCGGGCGAGCTGTTCATGCCGCCTGGGATCGAGCTCTCCGAGCTGATCGCTGCGAGCGTGCAGGACCTCTACCACGCGCAGGTCTTCGAGAACTACGGCGGCGCGCTCGCGCTCGTCGGGTCGGCCAGGCCGGAGACCAAGATGGACAAGTTCGTGCGGCGCTACTTCGAGGCTGCGCTCGAGGTCGAGGCCGACTGGCACGTCACCTGCATCGAGCACTACGCAGCGGTCGGCGACCTCTTCGCGGTGGCCAAGCGCATCGAGCGCGCCCGCGGCGAGTTCGGCGACGCGCTCGACAAGCGCCTGCGGCGGTTCGAGAAGAAGTTCTCAACCCGCGCGGGTCGCGACGCGCTCGCAGCTGGTGAGGCCTTCGCGGCTGCTGCGGCCACCGGCGACGAGGGCGCGATGCGCGCGGTCGTGGCGAACTATCCCAAGACCGTCTACGCGAGCGCTGCACGCCACTACTTCGCGGCCGAGTCGGGCGAGCAGCGGGACCCCTGGCGGTGGTTCTTCGAGCAGGACCGCTACCTCGCCCGGTTCGAGTATGCGGCGGCCCACTGAGCGCCGCGCCGTCGTCGTAGGCATCGGTGAGCTGCTGTGGGACGCGGGCGCCGACGGCCGTCGCCTCGGCGGCGCGCCGGCGAACTTCGCGTGCCACGCGGCCCAGCTGGGCGCGCAGTCGTGGATCGTGAGCGGCGTCGGTGACGAACCCGACGGAGCGGCCTTGGTGCGCGAGGCGCGGACAAGCGGCGTGGAGACGTGCGTCGCGGTCCTGCCCGGCGAAGCGACCGGTCGCGTCGACGTCGTGCTCGACGTCGGCGGGGATCCCAGCTACCGGATCGCGGCGCCGAGCGCGTGGGACGGACTCCCTTGGACCGACGCCGCGTCGTCGCTCGCAGCGCGGGCCGACGCGGTCTGCTTCGGTAGCCTGGCGCAGCGGTCGCCCAAGAGCCGGGAGACGATCCATCGGTTCCTCGCGGCCGCGCCCGACGCCCTCAAACTCTTCGACGTCAACCTGCGCGCCCCGTTCACAGACCGCGCGGCGGTCGAGGCGTCGCTGCATCGCGCCGATCTGCTCAAGGTGAACGAGGCCGAGTGGGCGCAGCTCGCGCGGTGGTTCGACGTCACGGGTGCGTTCGTGACGGCGGCGGCTGAGCTCAGCGCGCGCTTCGAGCTGCGGGGCGTCCTGCGCTCGCGCGGCGCCTGCGGCGCCGACGCCGTGATCGAGGGCGAGCCCATCGTCGCCGAGGCGGTCGCCGTCGCGGCCATCGACACCGTCGGCGCGGGAGATGCTTTTTGCGCTGTCTGCTGCCTGGGGCTCTTGCGCGGCGCGGACCCTCGCCGCCTGCTCGAGCGCGCGGCGCGGACGGCCGAGTTCGTCTGCACGCGCCGTGGCGGAGCGCCGTCGTTGCCGAACACCCTGCGCGAACAGTTCGACGCGATCTGTCCGAGCGCTCGCTGAGACCACGCTACGAAGAGACAGACCGCTCAGATGTTCGCAGACCTCGGAATCTACACCCTGACGATCGCCGCGGTCTCGTTCACGCCGGGGCTCTGCATGGCGCTGGCCTTCACGCTCGGCATGACGGTCGGCTACCGCAAGACGCTCTGGATGATGGCTGGCGAGCTCGCAGGCCTCGCGGTCGTCTTCACGGCGACCTTCTGGGCGCTCTCGTGGTTGCTCGAACAGAGCCCGATCTGGTTCTCCGCGCTTTCGGCGCTCGGCGGCGCCTACCTGATGGTCGTGGCGGTGGCGCTCTTCCGGCAGCCTGCGGCGGCGATGGAGCGGATCGAATCGCTCAGCGTCCGGCGCGCTCAGCTCGCAGCGCTGGGATTCGTCACGGTCGTCACCAACCCCAAGGGCTGGGCATTTCTCATGGCCTTGCTGCCGGGATTTTTCGACGAGCGCCGACCGCTGCCTGGGCAATACGCCGCCATGTTGGCCATCATGCTGCTCACCGAGTTCGTCTCGATGTCGCTGTATGCGAGCGGCGGCAGCTGGCTCGCTGCCAAGGCCTCGAAAGGTCGAGGACTCGCCAGCGCGCACCGCCTCGCCGCGGTCATCCTCGCCGGGGTCTCCGTGTGGGTGCTCGCGGGCGCGGTCGGCGCGTAGGGCGGGGTGGCCCCGCGCTCGCGCTGCTGGGCAGGCCGCGCCCGGCCGCTACTTGGCGGCCGCGGACTTCAGCAGGCCGAGGTCGCGCACCTTCTGCTCGGCCGCGGTGACCTTCGCCTTGTCCGCTTCGAGCTCGGCGAGCTTCTTGCTGAGCTTCTTCGCCCGGGACGAGCTCGGCCCCTTCTCGGCGCGCTCCTCGAGCAGCTCTTCGCGCAGCTGGGCGCGGCGCGCGTCGAGGGCGTCGTAGCGGTCCAGCAGCGACAGCCACTTCTTGACGGCGCGCTCGGGGTTCTTGCCGTATCGCTGCTCGAGCACGCCGTACATCCCCTTCCAGAGCTTGGACTGGGTCTGGTTGCCGTCGAACACGACGGGGCGGCTGCCCTTGTCCGCGAGCAGGAAGAAGTGCGGCCAGCCCTTGTCGAACGTGCGGTAGCCGCGGAACACCATGTGGAACGGGTGGCCCCGCTCGGTGATGTGCGCCGGCAGACGCACGGTGCGGAACCACTTGGTCAGCAGCATGGTCTTGTCGTTCTTGAGCGAGCGGCTGAGCAGCGCCGCGTCGGTCCCCTCACAGCTGGTGCACTCGCGCAGCACGAGCAGCGGCCGGCCGTCGTCGCCCTCCCACAGCAGGTCGAGCGCGGCGTCGAGCGGCAGCGGGCCAGCGACCCGCGTGCGCTCGCCGGCGTCGCCCTTCGGCGGGACCGGGTGCATCCAGTCGACCTGCAGTCGGTCCTTGGACGTCGCGCCGCGCTCGAAGGAGATCGGGAAGCCCCGGGGGCCCGTGATGCCCGGGCGCGCGCCGCCGACAGGTCCGCGGGGGCTCACCGGGCGCGCCGGACCGCCCGTGACCGGTCCGCCGGTCGGTCGCGGGGCTGCGGGGGCGCCGGTCGAGGGGCTCGAGGGCTGCGCCGGCTGCGGCGCGGCGGGGCTCGGCGTCGAGGCGCCCGTGGGACGCGGGCCGCCGAACTCGGGCGGCGGCACGTAGGGGGTGTAGGACGGGCACTGGGCCGCCAGCGACGCGCCGAGAGCTACGGTGGCCGCGAGCGGCAAGAGAGGACGTCGGAGAGGGCTCATCATCTGCTCCTGGAGTCAGGTCGAGGCTTCTTGGGTCACCGGGCGATCTGGGCCCGGCTGGGCAGGACCGCGCGCACGACAAAGCGTAGCGACCGCGGCGTCTAGCGCCGACTTCGCTTCCGTTTTCTCTTCTGCCCGCGCACCGCCGCGCGCCACGCGCCGTCGATCGCGGCCACGTCCGCGCCGAATGCCGCGTCGAAAGACTCGCGCTGGCGGCGCTGGAGCTCGTCCTGCGAAGGCATGCGGAGCCTGCCGTGGAAGGGCGCCTTGAGCTCGTGGAGGAAGCGCGCCAGCTGCGTCGGCTGCTCGGCGACGAGGTAGTCGACGACGGCCCAGGACTGCATGTGCTGCTCGATGCCGAACCTGCCCGCCGAAGCGACGGCGACGAGCTTCTCGAGCGGTTCGAAGACGTCGTTCTTGACCAGTCCAGCGACGCGCGCGTCCCAGTCCCAGAAGGGGCTTCGGTCGCGGCGGTCGCGCGGGTCCTCGCGGTCGTAGTTCGGGAATCGCGGCGAGACCCGGCGCGCGTGCCAGTGCGCGAGGCCCGTCACCAGCCACGGCGGGAGGTCGTGGCCGAAGCAGCGGTAGCTGGTGTAGAGGTTGTGCGCGACGTTGAACGCGAGGCTGGCATGGAGCGCGTAGTCGCTCTGAAAGAGGTTGTTCGCCGACTCCTGACTGCAGCCCCAGAACATGCTGCCGAACGCCAGGTCGTGGTGTCGGATCGACTCGTTCGTCTCGCCGCCCCGGTACTGCCGGGTGTAGCGAGCGAGGCCGCCGCGCTTTTGCAGCATCAGCACCACCGGCTTCTGCTGCATGCCCAGATACGGGCCGACTCCCGAGAACTCGTCGGGGCGGAGCGGGTTGTTGTGGCCCGCTGCGAACCACGCATCGTCGCGGCCGAGGAGACCGCAGACCTCGGCATAGAGCTGCTCCAGACGACGGGCCATGAGGTGCGCGCGGAGCCACGGGTCGAGCGACTTCACGCGCTTCTTGATCCGGCCCTTGGGCAACAGCGCGCGCAGCTCGTCCAGCTCGTCGCGGACCGACCGGATCCACTCCTTGCTCCAGTCCTGCTGGCCGCGCAGCGCGAGCGGGGAGAGCGAGCAGCCCATGCGAAAATGCGCGGTCTCGATCCACGCCAAAGGCTCCGTGCCCAAGAGCTCCTCGACGGCGGTGGTGTCGTGACCGCTCCCGAGCTCGAACGGGCCGAGGGATACGTATCCCAGTCGGTCGAGGAGCGCGCTGTCACCGCCGGTGTAGGGGTCAGGACCTGCTTGCTTGCGTTGGCCCTGGGCGCACAGCGCGGTCGCCAGCGCGATACTAGTGTGGTTTGTCTGCCAGGTGGCTGCAGT
>CAZTQF010000150.1:0-6541 GCA_964615255.1 uncultured candidatus Brocadiaceae bacterium
CGAAGATCCCGCGCACGTCCATCTGCAGGTTCTCGATCCCAGAGAGGTAGGCGCGGCAGCTGTCGAAGTCTGTCTGGAACCCGTCCCAGTTCTCGCCGATCACGTCCTGGGACCATCGCCCGGCGGTGTGGGTGGTCGGGCCGTAGGCGGGGCCGTCGACGCTCAGCGTCGAGCTGACCGCAGCGCGCTTGACGAGCACCGCGCCGCGCGCTGGATGTCGGGCCTCCAGGCCGTGGATCAGGGAGTAGTCGGGGCCCGCCGCGATGTCGCCGACGGGGAGGCCGATGGTGCCGTTGCCGTGTGAGTTGTCGTGCGCGTCGTAGACCTCGACTCCGCCGGCGGCGGCGTGCCAGATCCGTTGGCCCGCGCTCCGCGGGGTGTTCGTGTAGGTCGGGTGGTTGAGCGCGGTGGTGAACGTCTCCGTGAACGCCGCCGAAAGCATGAGGCTGTCGCCGATCAGCAGGTAGACCGGCACCGACGCCTCGCCGGGTGCTGGCGGAGTCGGGTTCTCGTGCCACGCGACGGTGTCGTCGTGGGCGGACGCCGCGAGCACGTCGACGTCGCCGTCGCCGTCGAGGTCCGCCGCGAACACGCTCTGCGCGCCCAGCGCGCTCATCGTGATCCGCTGCCGCGGGCCGAAGCCGCCCGCCCCGTCGTTGGCGAACCAGCTGACCCCGTGGTCGGAGCCCGACGCCGCGAGCGCGTCCACGTCGCCGTCGCCGTCGAGGTCCGTGGCGAAGACGTCTCGCGCCCCGAGCGCAGCGGCGGTGAGGACCTGCCGCGGGCCGAAGGCGCCCGCGCCGAGGTTCTCGTGCCACGCGACCGTGCCGTCGAGCGACGAGGCCGAGAGCACGTCGTCGTCGCCGTCGTCGTCGAGGTCCGCGGCGTAGACGCTCGCGGCGCCGAGCGCTGCAGACGTGATGGCCTGACCCGGGCCGAAGGTGCCGCCGCCCAGGTTCTCGAACCAGGAGATCGTGTGGTCTGCGGCCGCCGCCGCGAGCACATCGAGGTCGCCGTCGTCGTCGAGGTCGGTCGCGAAGACGCTGCGCGCGCCCTGCGCGTTGGCGCTGATCGTCGCCCGCGCGCCGAAGGCGCCGCCGCCGAGGTTCTCGAACCAGGAGATCGTGTGGTCGGCGGAAGACGCGACCAGCACGTCGGGGTCGCCGTCGTCGTCCAAGTCGGCCGCGAACACGCACGCAGCCCCGCTGACCGCGGCGCTGAGCTGGATCGGCGCGCCGAAGGCGCCGCCGCCGAGGTTCTCGTAGTAGGAGACCGAGTCGCCGCCGCTCGCGGCGGCGAGCACATCGAGGTCGCCGTCGTCGTCGAGGTCCGTGGCGTAGATGCGCTGGACGCCGAGCGCCGCTGCGTCGATCACCTGTCGAGGGCCAAAGCCGCCGACGCCGTCGTTGGCGTACCACGCGACGGTGTGGTCCAGCGCCGAGGCTGTGAGCACGTCGACGTCGCCGTCATCGTCGAGGTCTGCGCCGAAGACGCAGGCAGCGCCGTCCGCGGTGGTCGTGATCGGGTGGACCGTATTGCCGGTCGGGGATTGGGAGAGCGCGAGCGGTGCCGTGGCGAGCACCCAGACGAGAGGGTCGAGCTTCATGGGCGTGGGGATCCTTCGTTCCCGGAGGCATCCTGCTGTGGCATGGGCCTTCTGGCCACCCCCGCACTGCGGCCTTGGGCGGATGGCCGAGCGCGCCAGGCGCTCCCTTTGGCCGTCCGGAGTGCGTCGTAACCTCTTTTATTCAAGATGGTTGGGAAACACCCATGCGGCGGGGTGGCGGGCGCATGGGCAGCCTCGCGGGCTGCCGCGTGGGGCCGCAGGCTCAGCGCGAATCAGGAAAAAATGCTGACTTGCGGAGATCCGCGAAGGGGGGTCAGGGTCCCCGTGCCAAGTTGGCTAGGGGACGGCTCGACCTCGGCAGACCCGTGGACACGCCGGGTCCGCAGCGCTCAGCGCTCGGGTCGCCGGGGCAGCGCGGCGGCCGTGCCCGCCAGCAGCAGCGCCGCGAGCGGTCGCCGCCTCAGAACTCGATCTGCGCGTCGGTGACGCCGAGGGCCTGCCGCCGCGACAGCCGCAGCCGACCGCGGTCGTCGGCGCCGAGCACGGCGACGACCATCTCGTCCCCTTCCTTGGCGACGTCCGAGGCGCGCGGGACGCGGTCCTTGTCGAGCTCTTCGAGGGGGACGAGGCCTTCGTTGACGGCGTTGATCCGGACGAACGCGCCGAAGTCCTTCACGCCCGTCACCGTGCCCCGGTAGCACTTGCCCACGTGGAGCACGCCCGCCGAGCGCTGGACGAGCTCCTTGGCGCGCGTCGCGCTGGTCGCGTCGGTCGCGTAGATCAGCACGCCGCCGTCGTCGTTCACGCTGACCTTGGCACCGGTCGCCTCGGTGATGCCCTTGATGTTGGCGCCGCGCGGACCGATCAGCGCGCCGACCGCGTCGGGCATGATCGAGATGTGGAAGGCCTGCGGCACGTGCCGCGACGGCTCGCCGGGCTCCGCGATGGTCTTCTGCATCTCGGCGAGGATGTGCAGGCGGCCCTCGCGGGCCTGCGAGAGCGCCTGGCCGAGCACCTCGTCGGGCAGGCCGCCGAGCTTGTTGTCGAGCTGGATCGCGGTGATGCCGCGCTCGGTGCCGACGACCTTGAAGTCCATGTCTCCGAGGTGGTCTTCGTCGCCGATGATGTCGCTCAGCACGGCGTGCCGCTGGCCGTCGGAGATCAGGCCCATCGCGATGCCCGCCAGCGGGCGCTCCAGCGGCACGCCGGCGTGCATCATCGCCATCGAGCCGCCGCAGACCGTCGCCATCGACGAGCTGCCGTTGGACTCGGTGATCTCGGACTCGATCCGGATCGTGAACGGAAAGCGCGATTGCTGCGGCACCAGCGGCTGCAGGCCGCGCCGCGCCAGCGAGCCGTGGCCGATCTCACGGCGACCCGGTCCGCGCAGCGGCCGCGTCTCGCCGACCGAATACGGCGGGAAGTTGTAGTGGAGGAAGAACGACTTGCGGTCGTTCTCGTCCGCGAGGTTTCCCTGTCGCAGCGCGTCGTCGGGGCTGCCGAGCGTGCAGGTGACGATCGCCTGCGTCTCGCCGCGCGTGAACAGCGCCGAGCCGTGCGCGCGCGGCAGCAGGCCGACCTCGCTCCAGATCGGGCGGATGTCGGTCTTGCCGCGGCCGTCCAGCCGCTGGCCGGTGGCGAGCACGTTCTCGCGCATCTGCTCCCAGACCGCGTCGCCGTAGGCCTGCTTCGCCGGCCCCCGCGCGTCGTCGTCGAGCGCCTCGAGCCACGCAGCTTCGGCCGCGGCGATCGCCGCGCGCCGCTCGGGCTTCTGCTGGATCGTCAGCGCTGCTCGCAGCCCGGCCGCGGTCGCGTCCGGCAGCGACGGCAGCTCAGGGGCCTTCGGCGCAGGCTGCTTGACGCGCCCGGTCTTCGCGGCGAGCTCGTCGAACGCCTTGTGGCAGCGCTCGACCCACTCGGTCGCCTGCGCGATCGCGGCGACGGCGTCCGCTTCGCTTGCCTCCTTGGCCTCGCCTTCGAGCATCACCAGGCCTTCGGGGCCGACGGCGACCGAGAACTCGAGGTCTGCCTCGGCGGCCTTGTCGCGGCCGACGAACGCGTGCCAGCCGTCGTCGAGCCGCCAGATCCGCAGCCCGGCGATCGGGCCGTTGCACGGCACCGGGCTGACGTGGAGCGCGCAGCACGCGGCGAGGATCGCGAGGCTCTCGAGGTCGCTGGTCGGCTCACAGCTGAGCACCTGGACCTGCAATTGCACCTCGTTCTTGTAGTGCTCGGGGAACAGCGAGCGCACGCTGCGGTCGATCAGCCGGCAGACCAGCACCTCGTGGTCGGTGATCCGTCCTTCGCGCTTGCCGAAGGCGCCGGGGATCCTTCCCGCGCCCGCGAACTTCTCGCGGTACTCGACGGTCAGCGGGAAGAAGTCCTGTCCCGGCTTGGGCTGCGCTGCCGCGGTCACCGTCGCCAGCACGACGTTGTCGCCGCAGCGGGCCAGCACCGCGCCGGTCGCCTGGCGCGCGATGCGGCCGGTCTCGAACGAGACCTCGGTGCCCGCGATCTTGACGGAGACGGAGTGCGCGGTGGGCTGCATGGGGGGCGAGTGTCGGCATCCGGGGCGCCAGGGCAACGGTGCAGGCCCGTGCCGCGTGGCCACTTGCATCCGCCGCGGTTCGATCGCACAATGCTGCACTTGAGACTCGATCTCAACTGGTCCCCGCCGCTGAATCCCTGGTCATGAACGCCCTGCCACCCGACTGCCCGCTCACGGCGGCTTCTGCTGGCAGCGAGGGCGCTGCCGAGGCCGGCGGCTGCGGCCTCGACGAGGCCGGCGCCGCGCCCGTGCGGGTGCTGTCGGTCGCCGGCGACGACCCGCTGAGCGAGCGGCTCGCGGCCGCCGGGCTCTGGCCCGGGACCGTCGTCGAGCGGATCGCGCGCGCGCCGTTCGGCGGGCCGCTCCTGTTCCGCGTGCAGGGCTACCGGCTCGCGCTGCTGCGCACCGAGGCCGCGCGGGTCCGCGTCGCGCCGATCCCGGAGGTCGCCGGGTGAGCGATGCCGCTGCGCTGGGCGCGCGCAGGGTCGCCCTCTTCGGGCGCGCGAACTCCGGCAAGACCTCGCTGCTGATGCACCTGACCGGCAGCCTGCAGCGGCCGGTCAACTTCCCGGGGACGTCCGTGGAGTCGATCGAGTCGTCCGTGCAGGTCGACGGCGTGCAGCTCCAGCTCGTCGATCTCCCCGGGGTCGCGTCGATGCGGCCGCAGAGCAAGGACGAGCAGGTGGCGATCGAGCACCTCCGCGACCCCGCGCGCCGGCCGGACCTGATCTGCTTCGTGCTCGACGCGGCCAAGCTCGCGGTCGAGCTGCAGCTGCTCCGACAGCTGCGCGATCTTGGCGCCCCGATCGTCGTCGCGGTCACCAAGGTCGACGTCGCGCGGGCCGAGGGCTTCCCGATCGACATGGACCAGCTCCAGCGCGCGGTCGGCCTGCCCATGCTGTTGGTCCACGGCGCGACCGGCGAAGGCGTGGCGGCGCTGCGCGAGCAGCTCGCGACGACGCCGCTGGTCGCGCCTGCGCCGCTCGGCGCAGCGGTGCAGCGCGGCGTGGAGACCCAGCGGTCGATCGCGCGGTCGCGCACCGATCGCCTCGACAGCCTGCTGCTGCACCCGCTGTTCGGACCGGCAGCGCTCGTCGGCGTCGTGCTGGTCATGTTCCAGCTCGTCTTCAAGGTGGCGGAGCCGTTCATGGGCTGGATCGAGGCCTCTCAGGACTGGATCACAGGGGCGGTCGAGGCCGCGACGGACGAGGGCGCCTTCCGGAGCTTTTGCGTCGACGGCATCGTCAACGGCGTCGGCAGCTCGTTGATCTTCGTGCCGCAGATCGCGCTGCTGATCGCGTTCGTGACGGTCGTCGAAGCGAGCGGCTACATGGCGCGCGCGGTGTTCCTGCTCGACCGCGCGCTGCGCGGCTTCGGCCTGTCGGGCAAGAGCTTCGTCCCGCTCGCGAGCAGCTTCGCGTGCGCGATCCCGGGCATCGCCGCCAGCCGAATCCTCGGCGACGAGCGCGACCGGCTGGCGACCATCGCGGTCGCGCCGCTGATGTCGTGTTCGGCGCGGCTGCCGGTCTACGTGGTGCTGCTCGCCGCGTTCTTCCCGGCGTCGCAGGCAGGCCTGATGCTGTTCGCGATGTACGCCGTCGGCGTCGTCGCCGCCGTGCTGGTCTCGCTCGTCCTGCGGCGTACGGCGCTCAAGGGCGGCGAGGCGACGCTCGCGATGGAGCTTCCGGTCTACCAGCGGCCGCGCCTGCGCCTCGTCGGCATGCACACCTGGCTGGCGGTCCGGAGCTTTCTGAAGACCGCCGGCACGGTGATCTTCTTCGCGACGATCGTCGTCTGGGCGCTCGGCTACTTCCCGCGCTCCGAGGACGTGTCCGAGAAGTTCGAGGCCGAGCGGGTGCAGGTGGCTGCCCGCGGCGGGCCCCAGGTCGAGGCGCAGCTCGCGGCCGTCGACGCGCGCGAGGCCGCCGCGCACCTCGAGAACAGCTACCTCGCGCGAGCCGGCAAGGCGCTGCAGCCGGCGTTCGCGCCGGCGGGCTTCGACTGGCGCCTGACCGTGGGAGTGCTCGCGGCGTTCCCGGCCCGGGAGCTGGTGATCCCGACCCTGGGCACGCTCTACAGCCTCGGCGACGTCGAGGCCGACCCGGACGAGCCGGACCAGCGCCTCCAGGACGCGCTGCGCGACACCACCGGCCCGGACGGGGAGCCTCTGATCAACGGGCTGATCGCCGTCGCGGTGATGGTGTTCTTCGCGCTCTGCAGCCAGTGCGCCGCGACGCTCGCCGCGATCCGGCGGGAGACGCACTCCTGGCGTTGGCCCCTGTTCGTGTTCGGCTACATGACCGGCCTCGCGTGGCTCGCGGCCGTCGCCATCTACCAGGTCGGCAGGCTGCTGGGCCTCGGCTAGTCGAGGTCGAACGGGTTGCGCGGGCGCTCGTCGGGGGCCTTCTTGGCCTCGTCCTTCGCCC
>CAZTQF010000151.1:0-6529 GCA_964615255.1 uncultured candidatus Brocadiaceae bacterium
CGGCCCTAGAGGTCCCGCGCGTCAACGGTCAGCTGCATGTCGGACCACGCGAAGCGGCCCGTGCGCTGGGTGCTGGAGACGACCATGTGCAGGTGCACCTGGCGCGCCGAGCTCGGCCCGACCACCTGGACCTCGAGGCCGTGCGGGAACCCCTCGTCCTCGAACGACCGCAGCCCGAACGTCGCCACGCCGAAGCTCGGCTGCGCGAAGTTGGTCGCGATCGAGTGGTGCCGGTAGCTCAGCAGGCCGCGCACGATCGACTCGTCCCGCAGCACGCGCCACGGGTTGGGCCGAGGCAGCAGCGGCGTCGCGGTGAGCGAGCCGTCGAGCGGGTCGATCTGGCGGAACGTCCCGGACACTGCCGGCAGGCCGCCGCGGAGCCAGACCACCTGCACCGGCGCGTGCTCTTGGCCGGTCGCGTCCGGCGTGCCGTTCAGGAGGTGGAGCAGCAGCTCGGCGCGGTCGTCGGCGTCCTCGATGCGGTCGACGGCGGCGCCGTCGATGAGCGGCTCGGTCTCGACCCGGACGATGTTGAGGCCGATCGGGTGCTCGGCCTGCGGTCCGTCACCTTCGAGCGTCAGGTAGTAGTAGACCCACCGGTAGACGTCGACGAGGTGCTCGGCGCCGCTCTCGCAGACGTAGCGGTCGCTCCACACGAGCTTGGTGAAGAACAGCGAGTTGCCGGTCATCTCGGCGCCGACCGTGTCCGTGCGGATGGTCTCGCCGACGGAGACCGTCGGCAGGCGCGAGCTCGCCAGGGGCGCGGGCGCGCCGTCGAGGTCCAACAGCTCCAGGTTGCCGTTGCCCTCGGCGTCGTCGCTGAACAGGCGCACCGACGAGACCAGCTCGAGCCGCATGTCGTCCATGACCTCCTGGGTGATCTCGGTGACGCGCGTGAGCCGCCGCGCGTACTCCTGCGCCTGGCTGCCGCTGAGCGAGAGGGTCGAGACCGCGAAGATCATCATCGCCAGCAGCGCGCTGGAGATCACGAGCTCGATCAGGCTGTAGCCTGCCGCGTCGCCGCGGCCACGCATGCGGTTGGAGGACGCGCTCATCGCTGGATGTAGATTCGGGTCTGGTGCCAGGAGTAGTGCACCTGCGCACCCTCACGGAAGCACTCGATGCGGAGCAGGTAGCTGCCCTCGGGGAATTCGTTCGGCGGGACGGTCCAGGTGAAGGTCTCGTCGCCGGCGGTCCGGTCGGGTTCGAGGTAGAGCGCCCCCGCGGGCCGCTGGCCGGGCGTAGCGGGTGAGTCGTCGATGCAGTGCTGGTAGCTGAACCCGTTGTCCTTCGAGTACATCACCACGTACTCGAGCTCGCCCTCGTCTTCGAGGTAGGTGCCGCTCTGCGTGTAGGGCTGACCGTCCCAGCGCGTCCAGTCGACGCCGAAGAGCACCTCGATCTCGGCCGGCGACTGCAGCTCGGTGATGTCGGTGGGCGCCTCGATCTCGATGCGCGGCGACTGCGGGATCCGGAGGCTGTTCTCCAGCGCGCCCGCCTCCAGGTAGGAGTGCACCACCGACAGCACCGCCCACTTGGCGATGAACGACGAGCCGGCCTCGACCGCGCGGTCGATGCCGTTGACGACGACGTAGGCCGCGCTCGTACCGGCGGGGTTGACCAGCTTGACGACGCCTGCGCCCGTCCCTGCCGGATGATCGTAGTAGGTCTGGAACAGCGAGCCCTGGTAGCGCGTGGTGTAGGGCGCGAGGTTCCAGTGCACGCCACCGGCGTAGCCAGGGAGGTCCAGCAAGAACGGTCGGCTGACGGGAGCCGTCTGCGGCATCGTCATGCTGTAGGCCTCGGCGATCTCTTCCCCGGCCGCGGCGAGCTGCCCGATGTCGCTGTTGAACAAGTGCCGGAAGCAGCTCGTCGCCGTGCCGATGTTGAAGAACGTCGCGCAGCCGTTGACCCACGTGCGCTGGTGGTGGTTGTTGATCTGCGTCCCGTAGGCCTGGCGCGGCCCGACCAGGTACGCCGTGTTGGACGGGTACTGGAACACGGTGCCGAAGGTGTTGCCCGCCGGCAGGTTGCCGCGCACCGCGCCCTCGGACGCGTCGAAGAAGGTCGGAGCCATCGAGTCGGGATAGAGCTCCCCCAGCCACGGCATGCCCGCCCACCAGCCAAGCCCGCCGAGCCAGGTCATCGCGAGCTTGCGCGGCCGGGTGATGGTGTCCACGAAGCCCGGGCCGCTGCCGTAGTGCGGCGTCATGTCGCACGGGATCGAATAGGGGTAGCCGTTGGCGATGTCGTAGCCGACGTCGTTGCCGATCCCGATGTAGTAGTTCGAGAACCCCGTCATCGAGGTGTAGACGCACGCGCTCTCGACGAGGCCTTCACGCAGCAGCTGGAAGTAGCGCGGCACGTCGCACCACATCGCCGCGTCCCACCGGTTCCTGGTGCGCTCGCTGTCGATCGACGTGTAGTCGGCCGTCGAGACCTCGCCGTCGTTGTCGAGGTCGTCGTGAAACCAGTTGTAGGTGTCCGGGAAGTCGTCGCCGCCGTGGAAGCAGTCCTTGTAGGGCAGGTGGCGCGGGTCGCCGTTGAACTGCGCGCGCTCGGTGAACGGCACGTCCTCGCGGCTGTCCGACCACCACGCGTAGGTGGTCGAGAGGTTGTCCGACTGGATCGGCGCGGGGAAGGCGCTCCCGCTCGCCTGCCACTGCAGGTCGCCCTCGCTGTAGCGGCTGGCGATGCGCGTCCGGACCGCGAGGCGCACGTCGCCGTCGGGGTTGTAGGTGCCGCCCGTTGCGTCCACGAACCGGTGCTCGGTCAGCAGGTCCGGGTCCAGCTCCAGCGTCCAGCGCGCGGTGTTCTTCGGGCCGACGCTGTCCACGGTCGTCAGGTCCCGCGCGAAGGACGGGACGCCGCCCGGCGCCGAGACCGGCGACGGCACGTACTCCATCATGTAGAGCCGCGCGCGCTCGGTCGCCGCCAGCCCCTTGCCGTCCACGAGCGGGCACGTCAGCGGCGTGTTGTAGAGGAACAGCCGCGTGTACGGCTCGGGCCCGGGCACGAACTGCGCCCGGTAGTACATCTCCTCCGACGGCTCGCTGGCGTCGTCCTCGTGCGTCGCGTCCGCCCAGCTGCTGTAGGAGCTGTCGCCGTCCACCGGCACGCCGCCCGCGACGAACTCCAGGTCAGCGTCCTCGATCAGGCGGTCCTCGTCCGGATCCGAGTGGTCGATCAGGTCGACCCCCATGACGTCCACCACCATCGGCTCGGTCATGCGGTCGGAGCCCGCGTAGTACATCGGGTAGTCGGTGTAGGCGTAGACGCGCAGCCGGAGCGGGTCGGTCTGGCCGGCGTCGTCCTTGCGCGTGCGCAGCTCCTCGGGGTGCGTGACGACCCGCCAGTTCGGGTGGTTGAGCGGGTCCTTCGCCGCGTCGCTGAAGTTGCGCAGCGCGGGCATCGGCAGCAGCTCTCCGTGCAGGTTGACGACCAGCGCGTTCTTGTACTTGTCGGAGTCCGCGTTGAGGTCCTCCAAGAACAGCCGCAGCGTCGGCTCGGTCGACATGTCGTCCAGCTCGGGCAGCGGCGGCGTGCCGGCCTGCTCGGCCTCGGCGATCGCCTGGCGACGCTCGGCGACCTCCTTGACCCGCCGCTCCCACAGCGCCTTCTCGTCGGGGTAGCGCATCCCGTGGTTGAAGAAGTCCGCGAGCGCGTAGGGGTGAGGGTTGGTCGTCTCGTCGTAGGCGTTCTCTTCGTCGTCGTCGACGCGGATGCGGCCCTTGATGTTGTCCGGCACGTAGTAGTAGCTGGACGCCTCGCCGTCCGGCATCCGTCCCGGGTAGTGGTAGACCTCGGGGATCACCTCGAGGCTGTCGCGCTCGGAGTTGACGTAGGGGCGGTAGGCCTGGTTGCGGCCGAAGCTCGACTTGGTGATCCAGTGGGTCCGGAACGAGAGGCCCGGGTTGCGGTTCTCGAGGTCCGTGATCATCGACTCCACGAAGGGCCGGATCGCGTCCATGAACACCCACCACCCGGGGATGTTCTCGATCGCCAGCAGGTAGACGTCGTAGACCTGCGTCGTCGGGAACGCGCCGCTCGACGAGTTGATGACCGCCGACAGGTCGGCCATCGGGTTCTCGTTGCCCTCCTTGTCGCGCTTGAACACCCGCACCGTCACGTAGCGCACGTTGCGGTTGTTGAGGCCGAGGAACGGCTGCACCTGGATGCGTCGCGACCAGACCCACTCGCCGTTGCGCTGGTAGTTGCCCGAGACGACGTGGTCGGCGAGCACCAGGGTGCCTTCGCCGGGCTCACCCGTCCCGGGCTGGGTCTGGATGGTCAGCGGGTTGCGCGTGCCGACGCCGTCGTCGAGCACGTCGAGGTCGATCGCGGCCTCGACGTCGCCGCGGTCCACGTAGGCCTGGATCTCCGACAGGATCGCCTGCGCCTTGGAGTAGGCGAACACCCGGTCGCGCTCGGTCGCGGTCGTGCTGTAGTTGACGGAGATGTGGTTGACCAGCACCACGGCGCCGACGACCAGGATGAGCATCGCGAACGTCAGCTCCGCGAACGTGAAGCCCGCCTCGGAGCGCCGCGGGGACGGCCGCGCCGAGAACGCCTGGTTGGGTCGCCGAGACATGGTCTGAGAGGTATCGGCACGTAGGGGTCCGCGGGTCATGCCGAACCGCGCACCGCGTCCCGACGCGGGACGCCGTCCGCCGCGCCGGGCACCGCGCCGTCCAGGTTTGCAACACCTCCCGCGACGACCCATGCTGCTGCGCCCGTGTCCTGGCTCCGCTCGTTGCACCGCGCCTTCGGGCGCCCCTTCCGGCTCCTCCGCCGGCGCCGGGCGACGGTCGCGGTCGGACTGCTGCTCGTGCCCGTGCACGCGGCCGTCACGCTGTGGATGCCGCGCCTGCTCGGGCAGACGCTCGACCTGCTGTCGGGCGGCGAAGGCGCGCAGCAGCTGGGCACGACGTGTCTCTTGCTGCTCGGGCTCGCAGCCGTCGAAGCCGCGTCGCGCTTCACCTCCCGCAAGCTGCTGATCGACGCGTCCCGCGAGGTCGAGCGCGACCTCAAAGACGACCTGGTGGCGCACCTGCAGCGGCTGCCGGCGACGTGGCACGACCGCGCGCGCACCGGAGACCTGACCTCGCGCATGACCCAGGACGTCGAGCTGCTGCGCTTCGTCGTCGGCCCGGTCCTGCTGCACGGCGGCAGCATGCTCTGCGTGCTGCCGGGCGGGCTGGTCCTGATGCTGTCGATGGACGTGCCGGTGGCGCTGGCCAGCCTCTCGGCGCTGCTGTTCGTGCTGGTCGCGATGCGCTTCGTCGTGCCGCGGCTGCACACCTGGAGCAAGCGCTCGCAGGAAGCCATCGCCGACATCTCCCAGCAGGCGCAGGAGGACTTCGCCGGTGTGCGCGTCGTGCAGCAGTTCGACCGAGTGCCGCGCGAGCTGGCCGCGATGGCCACCAGGAACCGCCGCTACCTGCTGGCGAACCTGCGCCAGGTCCGGCTCCGGTCCCAGCTCAACGCGCTGATGCACTCGACCAGCGGCGTGGTCACGCTCGGCGTGCTGCTGGTCGGGGGCCACCAGGTCGTGGGCGGCCACATCACGGTCGGCGAGCTGTTCCAGTTCCTCGGCTACCTCGCCCTGATGACGTTCCCGCTCCAGATCCTCGGCTGGACGGTCTCGATGATGCCGCGCGCCTACGCCGCCGGCGGGCGGGTCGAGGAGCTGTTCGAGGCGACCCCGGAGCCCGAGCACGGCGCGAGGCCGCAGCTGCGCGGCGACCTCGAGGTCCGCGACCTGACCTTCACCTATCCGGGCGCCGAGCGCCCCGCGCTGCGCGGGGTGTCGTTCTCGCTGCGCGCGGGGCAGAAGCTCGGCCTGATCGGACCCGTCGGCAGCGGCAAGTCGACGCTGCTGGCGCTGCTGCTACGGCTCTACGACCCGCCCCGGGGCGCTGTGTTCGTCGACGGGCACGACGTGCTCGACCTCGCGCCGGCGACGCTGCGCGCGCTGTTCGCGTATGCGCCGCAGGAGCCGTTCCTGTTCAGCGACACCCTCGCCGCGAACGTCACGTTCGGCGCCGAGGGGGCGGATCCGGCGCGGCGCGACGCGGCCGTCGCAGCGGCGGCCCTCGACCAGGACCTGCCGCAGCTCGCCGAGGGGCTGCAGACGGTGGTCGGCGAGCGCGGCGTCACGCTCTCCGGCGGCCAGAAGCAGCGGGTGTCGCTCGCCCGCGCGGTGCTCAGCGACCGCCCGGCGCTGCTGCTGGACGACACGCTGTCGGCGGTCGACCCGGGGACCGAGCGGCGCATCCTGGCGGGGCTGCGCCGCGCGCGCGCGGGGCGCACCGTCATCGCCGCGACGCACCGGCTGTCGGTGACGGCGGACGCCGACCTGATCCTGGTGCTGGACCAAGGCGCGGTCGCCGCGCGCGGCACCCACGAAGCGCTGCTCGCGCGACCCGGGGGCTACGCGACCGCGTGGCGTCTGCAGACCGAGGCGCGCGCGCTCAGCGGCGACGGCGGAGCGGAGCCGCGATGAACAGCGCCTACGACGACGACGCGC
>CAZTQF010000152.1:0-6514 GCA_964615255.1 uncultured candidatus Brocadiaceae bacterium
AACATCGCAGCAGGCGCGCCGCCGACGACGGTGTTCCTCGGCAGCGAGGACAAGCTGATCCCGGTCGCCACCGCGCGCGCCTACCAAGCGCGCATGGAAGCCGTCGGCGCGCGCTGCGACGTGCACATCTACGAAGGCCAGGGCCACGGCTTCTTCAACCAGGACCGCAGCGCCACGTCCTACGCCGCGACCGTCGCCGAGATGGACGGCTTCCTGGCCTCGCTCGGGTGGCTGTAGAAGCCGCCCGGTCGTGCGGCGCCGCGGCCTAATGCGCTTCGCGGGAGCCCGCTGGCGACGGCAGCGCCGCGACGGCGTCGGCCAGCAGCGCCGAGAAGTGCTCCGCGCCCGCTTCGCCGAGGTGCGTCGAGTCGAACCACTGCTCGAAGCGGTAGAGGTCGGGGTAGGCGTCCAGGTCCTCGAAGCTGAGGATCGAGACCTCGTCGTCGTGCTCGTCGAGGCCGTCGCGTCCGTGGAAGTGGATCGAATGTGACGGCATGACCACGTAGATCAGCTGGATGCCGGCCGCCTTGAGTCGCGCGACTTGTCGCTGGCAGCCCCAGTGATCGAAGCCGCCGCGGAACTCCTCGGGCAGGTCGCGGTGCCGCTTGTGCCACAGCATGCTCGCGGCGATCTGCGGGTTGGCGACCCAGGCGCGGTGCTGTTCGCCGCGGATCGGGCTCGGCGGGTGCTCGGCCGACAGCGGCGCGAATCCGCGGTCGGCGTCGAGTGCGAAGCGGCTGGGCGCTCGTCCATCCCAGCGACGGCACCAGTCGTCCAGGATCCGCGGTCCTTGGCCGATGCGCAGCCCGTTGACCAGGGTGTGCGCCAACACGAAGCCTGCGACTTGGGCCTTGTCCGCGAAGTCGCTGTTGTCAGCCAGCACCGAGCTGAGCCGCGACGGCAGGCTCGCGGCTTCGTGCGTCTCGACGCTCAGGTCCTTCATCCACTGTCCAGGTCGGATCGTCTGCCGGTAGGTGCTGGCCTCCAGCACGATGCGCTTGAGGTTCTTCGGGCGCTGTTCGAGGAGCCAGTCGAGCTGGCGCTCATAGTCGTGCGTCAGGGTCCCAGCGACGCCGAAGTTGTAGGACAGGCTCGGCCGGCCGAGCGCGGCCATGCGCGCGTCGAACAGCGCCGGCGAGATCCCGCGCATGACGCGGCTGCTGCCGAGGAAGACGGTGTCCACCAGGTCGATGCCGACCGCGAGCGCGTGCGCCTGCGGCCGCGTGTAGCTCCAAAAGGGCAGACGGTCGACCGACACGAGCCAAGCGGCCGTCCCAGCAAGACCGGCGACGAAGAGGCTGGTGTGCAGCAGGGTGCGGAGCATGTCTGAGGCTGTGTGGGCTGAGCGCAGCAGCCGCGAAAGCGGGCTCGGGAGAGGGGCGAGGACCTCCTCGTTCGAGCGCGAACTCGCGCTGGCATGGCGGTGTGTGTGGGCGCAGCGCCGTCGCTCGCGACAGCGCGCAGATATCTATATTATAGATAGTTACGGCATCTGCCAACGGGGTCATGCGCGCGGCGATGGGGGAGCGCGGCGTAGGTGGCGTGGTTTGCTCCGCGGGCCATTGCCCGTTCGCCGGAGGGTAGCGCGTGCACGCGGCGCGGACCGATTCTCTGTCCCTCTTGCGGTGCTCGGCGGTAGAGGTCGTAGGGTGCTCGCGGTCCCTGCCGTCCCTGCTCCGCCATGCCTCTCGCCGCCGCTCCCGTCGCACCCAGCGAACGCCTCGAGGTCCTCGACGTGCTGCGTGGCGTCGCGCTGTTCGGGATCCTCGTGGTCAACCTGCCGCTGATCGGGCTGCCGTTCTCCGAGGCGATGGGCGGGCCCAGCGTGTGGGCCGCGAGCACCGCCGAAGCCTGGACGGCCGGGCTCGTGCGTGCGCTGTTCGAGAACAAGTTCATGGCGCTGTTCTCGCTGCTGTTCGGCATGGGGCTGGCGCTGCAGGTCGACCGCGCCGAGGCCCGCGGCGTCGCGCCGCGGAGCTTCTATCCGCGGCGCCTGATCGCGCTGGCGTGCTTCGGCGCGCTCAACGCGACGCTGGTGTTCTTCGGCGACATCCTGCTGCCCTACGCCGTCGCCGGCACGGTGCTCTACCTGCTCCGTCGGCGCTCGCCGCGCGCGATGCTGTGGCTCGCGGCGGGCTTCCTCGTGATCGGGGTCGCGCTGTCGGTCGTGTTCGAGGGCGTCTATGCGGACGACTTCGGCGACGACGGCGGTGACGACAGCAGCGCAGCCCTGGACCTCGCGCTGTCGAGCGGCACCTTCGTCGAAGGTTCGGTCGCGCGCGGTCAGATCTACCTGTTCTGGCTGTTCCTCTCGTCGATCATCGCCTTCAACTGGCGGATCATGGCGCTGTTCCTGGTCGGAGCAGCGGTGCTGCGCATGGGGTGGGCGAGCCCGGCCGCGTGGTCCGTTCATCGTCGCGCGGCGGTCTACGGGCTGGCGATCGGCCTGACCTTGGAAGGCTGCTCGCTGATCCTGCACGGCCGCCCCGAGCTCGGCGTCTGGCTGCGCGTCGTCGACGTGCTGCTGCACCAACTCGGCGGCCTCGCGTTGTCTGCAGGCTACGCGGGCGCGGTCGCGCTCTGGTGCGCGAAGCGGCGGTTCGACACGATTCGGCGCGCGGTCGCGCGTACGGGTCGGATGGCGCTGACCAACTACCTCGGCCAGAACATCGTCGCCGGCCTGATCTTCTACGGCCACGGCCTCGGCCTCGCCGGAGAGTTCTCGCGGCCCGGGGTCTTCGCCGTCGGCTGCGGCATCTACGCGTGCCAGGTGCTCGTCAGCGACCGATGGGTGGCGCAGGGTTGGATCGGGCCGTTCGAGTGGCTGTGGCGGTTGCTGACCTACCCGCGCGGCGAAGCGCGCGGCGCGGCCTCGCGCTAGGCGCGCCGGAGCCAGCGCAGCATCGGCCGCTCGACGTATGCGTAGCAGAGCAGCGCGGTGGTGAGTCCGATGGTGGCGAGCAGCGGGACGTGCGCGACCTCGAGCGCCGGCCACGTCGCCAGCACCTTGAAGCCCACGATGAAGGGGAGCACGTGCACGAGGTAGATGCTGTAGGAGGCGTCTCCCAGCCCGACGAGCCAGCGGGGGTAGCGGACGTGCGGCTCGAGCCAGAACACCCCGACCAGCAGCATCGCGGACGAGAGGCCGTTGCCGAGCGTGCGGATCGACAGCTGCTGCTCCGCGAGGAAGAGGTGCGAGTAGTTGACGAACAGCAGCAGCGCGGCGCCGAGAAGGGCGAGCGGCGCCGCCAGCGCAGGTCGGGCGCTCGGCAGGCGCCGAAGCATCAGCGCGAGGCCGACGCCGACGAAGAACAGCATGTTGAAGTGAGAGGTGACGAAGGTGTCCCACCCGGTCACGAAGGCGGCCAGCACGAAGGTCAGCCAGAGCAGCAGCGCGCCGACGCCGAGCGCACGGTTCAGGTAGAGCAAGCTGAAGACCGCGTAGAACAGCAGCTCGTGCGACAGCGTCCAGGAGACGACCAGCATCGGGCGCTCGGTCGGCCAGAGCGTGAGCGCGCGCAGCCAGTCTCCGCCGCTGTACGAGTGGCCGAGGTAGATCCCCTCGATCGCCGCGATCGGCAGCGCGACGTAGTAGAGCGGCATGACCCGCAGCACGCGCTTCTGCAGGAAGCTGCCCCACGCCTTGCCGGGCCGGAACAGGTAGGTCATCAAGAACCCGCTCAGCACGAAGAACACGTCAATGCCGCAGTCGAGGATCTTCAGCCACGAGCCCGGGGTCCCGGCGTGGAAGAAGACGACCGCGCTCGCGGCGAGCGCGCGCAGTACCTGGAGCCCGTCCAACTTCATCGCTCAGCTCGCGCTGCTGCGGTCGGTGAGGGGGTGCTCGGTGCGGTCGGGGCGGCCGTCATCACGTAGCTCTTCTTCGGATGATCTCGCGGCCGCCCTTGATGCGGGGCGGCGTCTGCGTCAGACCGCGCGCGTGAATCATCCGGTCCCGCCGAATGGTGCGGCGGGGTGGGCTTCTTCGCGGGCGCTGCGCGCCGTCACTTGCCTTGTTCGTCTTCGCCGCGGGGCCGCGGCACGCCGATCCCGAGCTCGTCGAGCCTCCGGTAGAGGGCCTCTGGGTCGGGTGTCGGGGGCGGGTTCGCGTCGGCCTCGGCGAGCACGTCATCGACGAACTCCTCGAAGCGCGGATCCAGCCAGCCGCGGTGGCCCTCCCAGACGAGCCGGACCTGGGGCGTTGTGTAGAAGCGCTGGATCATGTTGACCAGCTCGTCGATGTCTTTCTGCTCAGTGCTGGTGTTCCACTGGCCCCAGTGCAGCCAGAACCAGTAGAGCACCTCGTTCTGCAGCAGCGTCGCGTCGGCCTCGGAGATCTCCAGCCGTCGGGCGATCTCCGCGGTCCACTCGCGGTTCTGCGGGTTGATGCGCTGGCCGGCCTCACGGAACTCAGGGTCGTGCATCGCCGCGAGCCAAAAGCTCACGACGCCGTCAGCGCGCGCCAGCCGGTTGGCGTCGCTCGCCGCGATCTCGGCCCGACGGATCTGCATCGTGAGGTAGATCAACGTCAGCGCGACCGCGACAGCAGAGAACAGCTGTCCGATGGCGGCGATCGCGGTCCAATTGATGGGCTTTCGCTTCATGTGCCTCTAGGCGTGCGACGTGCGCGCTCGAAGGAACGAGACCGCTGCGTGTGATCGAGGTCAACCAGCCGCCGCCGATTGCGCCGCGTCGCGGTCAGCCCTGACGGCTGCGCCGCCGCGCTTGACGGCTTTGCAGGGCCCTGAGTCGGCGTTCGTTGGTCGCGTCCCACAGCGGCCGCTCCAGAAACTCTGCCAGCGTCTGTGCATGGTTACGCAGCTCCCGGATCGCATCGGTTGTGCGGCACCAGGTCGTGACGACCTCGCGCGCGCCGCTCGAGCACACGAGGTTGAGCTGATAGTCCGACCGGAGCGAGCCGCGGATGGAGTAGGTGTCGGTGCAGATCAGCTGGACCGCGTAGACGTCCTTGAGCGGTCGGACCTCGGTGTCCTGTCGCGGCTCCTCGTGGCCGCGCCAGTAGACGCCTTCGACCTTGTCGAAGACGTAGTGCAGGTGCGTCCGAAACTGCTGGAAGGTCCAGTAGACGAGGCCGGCGCCGTAGACCACGCTCAGGAACTGACCGCGTTCGTGGTTCATCACCACGAACAGGATCACGGCGAGGACGACGCCCTCGAGCAGGCGACGCCACGTCGCCCACGCACCGCTCGACGCGTTGCGAAACACGAGCCGGTCCGCCGCTGCGTGCTCGCTCGGCGCGTCGGCCAGGACGCGGAGGGCGTCCTTGTCCCGCGGTGCGGTGTCGGAGGCCTCGCCCCAGCCGGCCTGCAGCGCGACGGAGTCCTCGAACACCGCGGGGTCGAACGGTGCGGCCTTTCGCTTGCGGCGAGCCATGGGGGTGAGCTGGGGTGCGCGCGTCGAGGAGCGCGGCGGCGTCCAGCGCGCACAGCATACGTGAGCCGGCCCGATCGAGGCGCTACCGTGCCCGCATGCTGTGGAACCTCCTCGCGGTCGTCGTCGGCCTCTTCGCCGGCATGGCGGTCAACATGGCGCTGGTCCTGCTCAACTCCAAGGTGCTCTACCCAGCACCCGCGGGCCTCGACTTCAAGGACAAGGAGCGCTTCCAGGCCTATGTCGACACGTTGCCTGCGCCTGCGTTCTTGGTGGTGATGGCCGCCCACCTCGGCCAGGCATTCGTCGGCGGGCTGGTCGCCGCGTCGCTCGCCGAGTCTCGCCCGATCATGCTCGCGATGATCGTCGGCGGCGTCTCGCTGCTCGGCGGCGTGATGATGATGCGGGCCGTCAAGGGGCCCAAGTGGATGCTGCTCGAGCTGCCGCTCTACCTCGTGCTCGCCTACGCGGCCGGCGCGCTCGTCGCGCCGGCGTAGCGTCCGCCGCGCCGCGGGCGAGGCTGCTGCCTCACTTCTTCTTCTCGTCGAGCACGACCTCGGCGAAGCCGACGGGCAAGCCGGGCTTGCCGCCGCGCTTGATGACCTTGACCGTCATCGTCTTGACGCGCTGCAGCTTGCGGAAGGCGTGCTCGGTCGGCGCCATCGGGTTGGGGTGCAGGTCGATCACCACCGGGCGCTTGCTGCCGTTGACGCGCACTTCGATCTGGCGGACGAGGCCCATGCGCTGGATGTCCTCACGCTTCTGGAACGGCTGCGTCAGCAGCAGCCGCCGCGCCTTGACCGGCTCCGGGAACGTCAGCGTCAGCGTCGCCTCCTGGTCAGCCTTGTCGCAGAGCCAGCTGGTGCTCATCTGGCCGTCGGCGGCCTGGACCGCGGCCGCCGCGTTGCTGGTCGCGGTGACCTCGAACTTGGTGTCCTTGAGCCCCTTGGACTTCTGCATGTCGGCGAGGCCCTGCATCCAAGGCTCGATCACGTCGCGGATGTTCACGTCCATCTCGGCGGACTCGATGGTGACGGTCTCGGTGGTCTCGCCGGTCGGGACCTTGGGGTCGACCAGCTCGATGCGCGCGCGGATCTTGTGCACGCCGTGCGACAGCGCCGTG
>CAZTQF010000153.1:0-6496 GCA_964615255.1 uncultured candidatus Brocadiaceae bacterium
CGGCGCGACCGGGCCGTCAGCCGCGGCGCGCGCGGCGAGCGGCGCGAGCGACGGCCACGCGTCGGCGACCTCGACGACGAGGCGGCCTGGAGCGCGGAGCGACGGCGCCACGCGGCCGGCCCCGCGGCCGAGCAGCAGGACGAGGTCGCCGGCGCGACCGAACGCGTGCGCGAGCGCCGCGAGCAGCGGCTCCTCGTCGCGGTCCGGCCCCGCCGCAGCCAGCACCTCGCCGCCGAGCCGGACCTCGAGCTGCTGGTTCGAGCGCACGTAGGCGAGCGCGGCGCCGCCGGCGCGCGCCAGCTCGCGTTGCTGCGGTCCGAGAGCGGCCGGGGACGGCGTCGTCAGCGGCCCGAGCGCGGCGCCTGCCACCGCGCCGAGCGCGAGCCCAGGGCGGCCACCGGCGACCGCGAACCCGGCGGTGGCCACGAGCGCTGCGAGCACCGCCGACGGCGGCGCGGCGCAGGCTGCTGCCGCGGCAATCGCGCTGCCGAGCAGCAGCAGCAGGCAGAGCGCGCGCAGCAGCGGCCGGAGCGCCGCGCGCGCTCCCGAGCACGCCGCCGGACGCAGCAAGAGTCCGAGCATCGCCGCTGCGAACCCGAGCGCGAAGCCCGTCATCGGCGACGAGGAGCGCCCGACTCCGAGCGCAGCCTCGGCGGCGAGCCCGCCGGCGAAGAGCGCGCCGAGCCCACCCAGACAGCGCAGCGTGGCGACGTGGAGACCGCCGGCGAGTCCGATCGCGAGCGCCGCGACCACCCCTGGCGCCGCGCCCGGAGCCCCCCGGGCTACGGCGACAGCCGCTGCGCCGAGGAGCAGCAGCGCACCGGCCCGCGCGGTCCGCGCCGACGCCGAGCGTAGGCGCAGCGCGGCTCCAGCGGCCGCGCCGACCAGCAGCGCGGGCAGCCAGCACGCGACGGCGAGGAACCACGGCGCACCCGGCCACTGCGCACCGCGCGCGAGGCCGTCGGCCCGCTCGAGCCAGGCCGCTTGCAGCAGCGCGCCCGCTGCGACCGCGAGCACAGCAGCTGTCGCCAGCGCCCGGGCGCGGCCCGGACCCGACGCCGCGACGCCGACCTCAGCCGACGCATCGTGACTCCCGCCCGCGCCATGATCCGGCCTCACCATAGCTCGCAGGATACCGACATCGGAGCGAGCGCGGACGCGCTCTCCGGAGCGCTCCGCCGCGGCGGCCCAGCGCCGCGATCAAATCGGCGCAAGACCTTTCCAAGCAAGGTCCTACCGCGGGACGCCCTGCAGCTCGGAGAGCGCTTCCACCGCCTCGGCAGCCGTGGCGCAGGCGAGCAGCCGCTCGCGCACGTGGGCCTTCGAGAGCAGCTTGGCGATCTCGGCGAGCGTCTTGATGTGGGCGAGCTTGCGGCTGCGCGGGATGACCAGCCCGATGATGATCCTGGCCGGCTCCCCGTCGAGGGTCTCGAACGGGATGCCGGCGGGGTTGAGGCCGAGCACCGCGACCAGCTGGTCGATGCCGTCGATCGCCGCGTGCGGGATGGCGATGCCGTGCTCCATGCCCGTGGTCATGCTCTTCTCGCGCACGACCAGCGCCGACTCGACAGTCTCGACCGCGCCCTCTCCGTAGCACCCTGCGCGCACCGGGATGCGCGCGATCGCGGCGAGCGCTTCCCACTTGTCGGCGGCGCGGAGCGGCACCTCGACCAGCTGTTCTTGGATGAGTTCGGAGAGCTTCATGGCTCGCGCAGGCGCCGCCGGAGTCACCTCCGTTGACGTGACCGAATGAACCGCTGTCCCGCGGTCAGCGCAATCGGAAACTCCGACGATCCTGGAGGTGGGCGGCGGCGGGGCGCGGACGTTGCGATGCTATCGCGGCAATTGTCGCAACTCGTTCGCATCCTGCGGGTTCGTTCTGGTCCGGAGCAGACCGCGGAAATAAAAACCTGACACCGCCAGTCCCAGGCGGATTCTGCGGGGGGCGCAGCTCGCCGACCCCCCGAGCCGAAACGATCATGGCCGAACACGTCCAGCTCCCCCGCCTCCGCTCCTTCGCGCAGGTCCTCGTCGCGGCGCTCGCGCTGCTCGCTCTCACCCCCGCGGCGCGCTCGCAGAACGAGCAGGACCCGGTCAAGCCCGTCATGGAGGTCGACGAAGCGACCGACACGATCGCCTTCTCGATGAACGAGAGCAACGGCATGCCGCTGGTGGAGTTCGTGAAGTGGGCGCAGGAGGTGACCGGCAAGCGCTTCACCTACACGGCCCAGGAGCTCGCCAACGGCAGCTCGCAGGGCAACACGATCAGCTTCCTCGGCACGTTCCGCATCAAGCGCGACCGCTTCCAGGAGGACTTCTTCTCGTTCTTCCAGACGATGCTCTACATCAAGGGCTTCGCCGTGGTCCCGCGCGGCGACGGCGACCTCGAGATGCTCGAGATCGTGATGATGCAGGGGCAGCGGGCGCGCGAGGTCACCAACGGCGCGCGCTACGTGACCCCGGACGAGCTCGTCGAATACCGCTTCCAGACCGGCGTCCCGATCCTCACGACGGTGCCGCTCAAGCACATCAACGCGCAGCTGGCGCAGAACGCGCTGCGGCCGTTCTTCGCCGGCGCGGGCGGCGCCGCCGCGGGCAGCTCGGTGCAGATCGGCACCGTCGGCAACAAGAGCGCGATGCTGCTGCAGGGCTTCGGCCCGCAGGTCTACTCAGCTGTCGAGCTGCTCAAGCTGGTGGACGAGCCAGCCGAGGAGCCGAACCTCGTGGTCCAGGTCGTCGTCCTGGACAACCAGGCGCCCGAAGAGCTCGAGCCGATCCTCACCGAGGTCCTCGAGAGCCGCAGCCAGATCCGTCAGCAGGTGCTGCAGGAGAAGAGCGCCGGCCAGCCCGGCGCGGTCAACGGCGCGAGCGGCAAGCCGCAGCTGAAGGTCGTGGTCCACAGCTCGCAGAAGGCGCTGGTGCTCAGCGGCACCGGCGAGCAGGTCAACGAAGCCCTGGAGTTGATCGCGCGCCTCGACGTGCCCGGCACGCCGATCAACGCCGACGCCAACGTCATCTACCTCAAGAACGTGCTCGCCGAAGACCTCGAGCAGACCCTCAAGCAGTTCATGCAGGAGGACAACCAGGCCGAGCAGCAGGCGCAGGCTCCCGGCGGCGCGGGCGCGTCGGCGGCGCGACGCACGCGACGCACCGTCATCAACTCCCACAAGGAGTCGAACTCGCTGCTGATCTCGGCCGCAGGCACCAAGTACAAGCAGGTGCTCGCGCTGATCGACAAGCTCGACCAGCGGCAGCCGCAGGTGCTGATCGAGGCGGCGCTGGTCGAGCTGACCACCGGCGACCTCGACCGCTTCGGCGTCGAGCTCGGCCTGCTCGACCTGCCCGCCGCCGGCAACGAGTTCACGCGCGGCTTCGGCTTCACCAACTTCGGCGCGTCGGCCTTCCAGGACACGGACGACGACGGCCTGCCGGACACGCGCCTGCCCGACTTCGACAACCCGCTGCAGGGGGTCACGGGCGGCATCATCTCGGGTGACGGCTTCTCGGTCCCGATCCTGATCAACGCGCTCTCGACCGACGACAAGGCCAACATCCTGTCGCTGCCGAGCGTGCTCGTGAACAACAACGAGGCAGCGACCGTGCGCACGACCGAGTCGCGCCCGACGCAGACCCAGAACCAGGGCACCGCGACCACGCAGTCCGGCGTCGGCACGCCGCGGGAGGCGGGCATCACGCTCGACATCTCGCCGACGATCTCGCCGAACAACTACCTGCGCCTGAACATCACGATCGAGGTCAGCCGCTTCGTCGGCGCCTTCGACCCCAACTCCGTGACGGGCGGCGGCATCACGCTGAGCCGCTTCATCCAGACGCAGGTCACCATGCCGTCGGACGCGACCATGATCATCGGGGGCGTCATCGAGGACTCGGAGTCGGCGATCAACGGCGGCATCCCGTGGCTCAAGGACATCCCGCTGCTGGGCGTGCTGTTCCGGAGCAGCGAGAATACGTCCAACAAGACCAACCTCTACTTCTTCGTCACGCCGACGATCCTCGACGAGGACAGCTTCCAGGACCTGTACCACCTGTCGCTGCAGAAGAAGCTCGAAGCTCAGGACTACATCGGCGAGCGTCGCCTGCGCATCATCGACCGCCGCTGGTCGGGCACCGCGGGCGGCACCGCGCGCACGCTCGAGGACATGGGCGCGACCATCGAGGACCTCGACCTGCAGGGCGAATACGAGATGCCGACCTACCGCCGCTCGCCGGGTCCCGCAGCGCCGGGCGCTCCGATCGAGCCGCGGCGCTGACGAAGCCGTCACGCCGCCGCCCGCCGTCACCCCGACCACGAGAACGATGACCGACACGACGCCCACCGCCGGCGAGACCGAGAGCGCAGGCCTCCCGCAGGACGACCTGCGCCAGCGCCTGCTGGCGCGCTCCGGCCTCACCGACGCGCAGATCCAGGAGGCGCTCCAAGAGGAGCGCGAAGGCGACCAGCAGCTCGACCAGGTGCTGGTCCAGAAGGGCTTCCTGCAGGAGAAGGCCTGCCTGGAGCTGTTCGGCGAGATGCTGGGCATCGACTACGTCGACAGCCTCGAGGGGGTGAACGTCCCGGACGCGTTCATCCAGGACGTGCCGGTGCAGTTCGCGCGCACCCACGCGCTGGTCGCGATCGACTCCGACGACGAGCAGGACCTGGTGCGGGTGGTCACCCACCGGCCGCTGGACGTCCAGCCGATGGACGACCTCGCGACGATGATGGGCCGCGAGGTCGAGGCCGTGCTGGCCCGGCGCAGCGAGATCAACAACCTGATCAACCGCGCCTACCGCCACAAGGCCGACGGCGTCGACGAGGCGCTGCAGGACGTCAAGGACACGGACATCGTCTCGATCGCCGAGAACATCGAGGAGTCCGAGGACCTGCTCGACGCCAACAAGGCGCCGGTCATCAAGCTGGTCAACATGCTGCTGTTCCAGGCGCTCAAGCTGCGCGCCTCGGACATCCACCTGCAGCCGTTCGGCGACCGCCTGCAGGTCCGGATGCGCATCGACGGCGTGCTCTACGACATGGAGTCCATCCCGCGGCGCGCGCAGGAGGCGATCGTCTCCCGCGTCAAGGTCATGGGCAAGATGGACATCGCCGAGCGCCGGCTGCCGCAGGACGGCCGCGCGTCGATCCGCATCGGCGACGGCGACGTCGACGTCCGGATCTCGACCGTCCCGGTCGCGGGCGGCGAGCGGATCGTGTTCCGGATCCTCGACAAGACCACCAAGGTCTACGCGCTCGACGACATCGGCCTCGAGGAGGACGCCGAGCGCACGATCCGCCGCTACATCAACTACAGCCACGGCGTGATCTTCGTGACCGGCCCGACCGGCTCCGGCAAGACCACGACGCTCTACGCCTGCCTCGACGCGATCAACGCGCCCGAGCTGAACATCCTGACCATCGAGGACCCGGTCGAATACAACCTCGACGGCATCAGCCAGGTCCAGGTCAACACCAAGAAGGGCCTGACCTTCGCCGCGGGCCTGCGCTCGTTCCTGCGCCAGGACCCCGACGTGATGATGGTCGGTGAGGTCCGGGACAACGAGACCGCCGACATCGCGATCCGCGCGGCGCTCACCGGCCACCTGGTGTTCTCGACGGTGCACACCAACGACTCCGCGTCGACCGTCACCCGCCTGATCGACATCGGCGTCGAGCCCTACCTGGTCTCGTCGTCGCTGCTCTGCGTGATCGCCCAGCGCCTGCTGCGCACGGTCTGCCCCAACTGCAAGGAGCCGGTCACGCCGAGCGAGCAGCAGCGGTTCTACCTCGAAGACCTGCAGCTGAGCCCCGACCAGCTCCAGGACGGCAAGCTCTGGGTCGGCAAAGGCTGCGACGAGTGCTTCCGCTCGGGCTTCGCGGGCCGCACGGCCATCTACGAGGTGATGCCGATCGACACCCACGTGCAGGAGCAGATCATCCACAAGGCCACCGCGAGCGAGATCAAGCGGGGCGCGCTCGAGCGCGGCCTGCGGACCTTGCGCATGGACGGCATCAACAAGCTCTTGAACGGGATGACGACGCCCGAAGAGGTGCTGCGCGTCACCCAGCTCGACGTGTCCTGAACGGCCCGCCCCCATGCCGATCTTCGAATACAAGGCCATCGACTCGGCCAACCGGGTCAAGAAGGGCATCATCGACGCGGACACCCCGCGCGACGCCCGCCTCAAGCTCAAGAAGGACGCGCTCTTCGTCACCGACATCAAGGAGTCGCGCGGCAAGAAGAAGGCGGCGGTCGCGATCAAGGGCGTCACGGGCGTGGACGCGCCGAACAAGGCGCGGACCGAGCAGGTCGCCGCCGTGACGCGCCAGATGGCCTCGCTGCTGCAGGCCGGCATCCCGCTCGCGGAGGCCTTGCGCATGATCATCGAGCAGGCCCCCGACAAGAAGATCGAGAGCGTCTTCCGCGACATCCGCGAGAAGGTCACGCAGGGCATGCCGCTCGGCGACGCGGTGCTCCAGCACCCTGCCTCCTTCACCGAG
>CAZTQF010000154.1:0-6482 GCA_964615255.1 uncultured candidatus Brocadiaceae bacterium
ATGCGCTGTGCAGCGTGCGCGTGGACCCCGATCTGCCCGAGCTGGTCGCGGCCGCGCGGCGAGCGGAGCTGCCGGCGGCGCTCGCGCGGGGCGAGCGCCCGCACGACCTGGTCGACCTGCGCGTCTTCCCCGGCTGCGAAGGGCTGCAGTTCGACGTGCGGTACGCGACGGCCGACAACTTCTTGGGCGCCAAAGTGTACGAACGCGCGGTCGCCAAGCTGCAGCGACCGGCAGCCGAGGCGCTGGCGCGCGCGCACCGCCGGCTCGCCGAGCACGGGGTGGGGATCCAGGTCTTCGACGCGTATCGCCCCTGGTGGGTGACCAAGGTGTTCTGGGACGCAGCACCCCGCCACCTGAAGCTCTTCGTCGCGGACCCGATGCGCGGCTCGCGGCACAACCGCGGCTGCGCGGTGGACGTGACCCTCTACGACCTCGGGACCGGGGCGCCCATCGAGATGCCGTCGGGCTACGACGAGTTCACGGCCAGGGCGTATCCGGACTATCCGGGCGGGACGTCCCGGCAGCGCTACTTCCGGGAGCTGCTGCGCAGGGCCATGGAGGACGAGGGTTTCGATGTCTACGAACACGAGTGGTGGCACTTCGACCACCGCGAGTGGCGCCGCTTCGCGATCGGCAACGAGCCGCTGTAGCGCGGCGCGCGCGGCCCGCGCGGCCGGTCGGATCCGGCCGGCCGTCACGCCTGTGTCCCGCGGGCTTTTTGGAGTGGTCGGCGCGCCAGGGCAGCCCTAGTGTATTCGCCTCGAATCCGACCCGAACGCCCCGCCCAGCGACCCCCGATGACCGACCCCGCCGCTCCCTCGACCGCCAAGCTCATCCTCGGAGACCAGGAGATCGAGCTCCCGGTCATGGTCGGGACCGAGGGCGAGGTCGCGATCGACATCACCAAGCTGCGCGCCTCGACCGGCGCGGTGACCTTCGACCCCGGCCTGGGAAACACCGGCTCCTGCCAGTCGAAGATCACCTTCTTGAACGGCGAGAAGGGGATCCTGCGCTACGGCGGCTACCCGATCGAGCAGCTGGCGCAGGAGTCGAGCTTCGTCGAGGTGATGTGGCTGCTGCTGCACCAGGAGCTGCCGAGCAAGGCGCAGCTCGAGCAGTTCACGCACGACGTGACCTACCACTCGATGCTCCACGAGGACCTGAAGCGGCTGTTCGCGAGCCTGCCGAAGGCGGGGCACCCGATGGCGGTGTGCGCGGCGGCGGTCGGCGCGCTGTCGACCTACTACCAGAAGGCGGGCCCCCGCACGAAGGAGCAGTGCTGGATCGACGCGATCCGGTTGCTCGCGAAGATGCCGACGATCGCGGCCTACAGCTACAAGCACTCGATCGGGCAGCCGCACATGTACCCGAGGAACGACCTCGGCTACGCCGCGAACATCCTGCACATGATGTTCGCGACGCCTTGCGAGGACTACGAGCCGAACCCGGTCATCGCGCGCGCGCTCGACCTGCTGCTGATCCTGCACGCCGACCACGAGCAGAACTGCTCGACGAGCACCGTGCGCACGGTCGGCAGCTCCGGCGCGAACCTGTTCGCCAGCGTGTCCGCGGGCATCTCGGCGTTGTGGGGGCCGCTGCACGGCGGCGCCAACGAGGCCGTGATCAACATGCTCGAGTCGATCCGCGACGGCGAGCGCTCCGCCAAGGAGTTCATGGAGCTCGCCAAGCAAAAGGACAGCGGCGTGCGCCTGATGGGCTTCGGCCACCGCGTCTACAAGAACTACGACCCGCGCGCGCTGATCCTCAAGCAGGCCTGCTACGACGTGCTCGGCGAGCTGGGCCAGAAAGACCCGCTGCTCGACATCGCGCTCGAGCTGGAGCAGATCGCGCTCAACGACAGCTACTTCATCGAGCGCAAGCTCTACCCCAACGTCGACTTCTACTCGGGCATCATCTACAAGGCGCTGGGCATCCCGTCGGACATGTTCACCGTGTTCTTCGCGATCGGTCGCATGCCGGGCTGGATCTCGCAGTGGCTGGAGTATCAGTCGGACCCCGCGGCGCGGATCACTCGCCCGCGCCAGGTCTACCAGGGCAGCAACGAGCGCTCCTACGAGCCCTGCGCGGAGCGCTAGGAGCGCTCGGAGCGCTCGGAGCGCCGGGGGGCGCCACGCCGCGCTTCGGCGGCGGTCGCGCGGTGGCTACGCTGGCGCGCGTGCCCACTCCGCGCCTCCTGCTGATCTCGCTGCTGCTCGCCGCGCTCTGTGCGCCCGCGCTCGCGCAGCAGCGCCCGAACGTCGTCTGGCTCGTCGTCGAGGACATGAGCCCCTGGCTCGGCTGCTACGGCGACGCCACCGTCCCGACGCCCAACTGCGACCGGCTGGCGCGTGAGGGCCTCCGCTATCGCAATGCGTTCGCGACGTCGCCGGTCTGCGCGCCGGCGCGCTCGTCGCTGATCACCGGGATGTACGCGACGCGCATCGGCACGATGCAGATGCGCAACAACAACCCGAGCAAGGCCGCGATCGCCAAGGACCCCGACGCCTACAAGGACATCCCGGGCTACGAGGGCGTGCCGCCGGCGTTCGTGCGGTGCTTCCCGGAGCTGCTGCGGAAGCAGGGCTACTACTGCACGAACAACGCCAAGAAGGACTACCAGTTCAAGGAGCCGGGCACGGTCTGGGACCAGTCGAACGGCAAGGCGCACTGGCGCGGCCGCGGCGAGGGCCAGCCGTTCTTCGCGGTGTTCAACCACGGCGGCACGCACGAGAGCGGCGCGTTCCCGTCGCGCAAGCCGAGCCCGGACGCGGTCGCCCTGTCGGACGTGCCGGTGCCGCCGATCTACCCGGACACGCCGAACGTGCGCGCCGCGATGAAGCGCACCTACGACAACATCGCGGCGATGGACAGGTGGGTCGGCAAGAAGCTCGACGAGCTGGAGCGCGAAGGCCTGCTCGAGAGCACGGTCGTCATGTTCTACAGCGACCACGGGGTCGGCCTGCCGCGGGGAAAGCGCTCTTGCTACGACACCGGCACCCGGGTGCCGTTGATCGTGCGCTTCCCGGACCGGGCGCGCGCGGGCGAGACCGAGGACCGGGTCGTGCAGTTCGTCGACTTCGGGCCGACGGTGCTGTCGCTCTGCGGGATCGCGCCGGACCAGCGCCTCGACGGCGTGCCGTTCCTGGGGCCGCACCGCCGCGAGGGCGGCGGCTACGCCTTCAGCCACGCAGACCGCTTCGACGCCGTCTACGACCGCCAGCGCAGCGTGTCCGACGGCCGCTTCCGCTACGTGCGCAACTACGCCGTCGACCAGCCCTACCTGATCCGCAACGCCTATCGCGAGCGCATCCCGATGACCGCGGATCTCTACGCGCTGCGCGGCCGAAAGGACGTGCCCGCAGCGCAGTGGCAGTTCGCTGCGACCAGGCGGCCGCGCGAGGAGCTCTACGACACCCACGAGGACCCCTGGGAGATCCACAACCTGATCGATCGCCCGCTGGCGCCGACGGTCGCTGAGCCGCTGCGCCGGGCTTTGGACGCGTGGATCGAGGACACCGGTGACCTCGGGTTCGTGCTGCCCGAGACCGAGCTCGTCAAGCGGCACATCTATCCGCCGGACGGCGCGCAGCCGAAGACGCCGGCGGCGCGGGCGCTCACCGAGGCCGTCAAGGGCGCGCACCGAATGACCCTGACCTGCGCCGAGCCTGGCGCCTCGATCGGCTACCGGCGGCTGCCGCTCGGCGCGGACAAGCGGTGGCGCGTCTACCGTGAGCCGATCGCGGTCGAGGCAGGTGGCGCGGTGGAGGTGCTGACGCACCGGATCGGCTGGAAGCCCACGAGGTCTCGTCACGAGGTCCCGGCGCCCGCTGCGCGAGGCGGCGAGCGCCCGCCGAACGTCGTCGTGTTCTTGGTCGATGACCTCGGCTTCATGGACATCGGGGCGAACAACCCCGACTGCCTCTACGACACGCCCAACATCGACCGCCTGGCGGCGAGCGGCGTGCGCTTCACCGACGGCTACGCCGCGTGCCCGGTCTGCTCGCCGACGCGCTTCTCGCTGATGACGGGCCGCTACCCGTCGCGCGCCGACGCGACCAACTACTTCATGGGTCGTCGGGCGGAGACCTACCGGCCCGCCGAGGCGAAGGACCGCATGGAGCTGTCCGAGCGCACGATCGCCGAGGAGCTGAAGGACCGCGGCTACGCGACCTTCTTCGCGGGCAAGTGGCACCTCGGGCCGACGGAGGAGTTCTGGCCGGAGCGTCAGGGCTTTGACGTCAACATGGGCGGCTGGAGCAAGGGCGGCCCCTACGGGCCGGGCAAGTACTTCGTGCCCTACGGCAACCCGCGGCTCGAGGACGGCCCGGACGGCGAGCACCTGCCGGCGAGGCTGGCCGCCGAGACGTGCCGCTTCGTCGACGCGAACCAGGACCGGCCGTTCTTGGCGTATCTGTCGTTCTACTCGGTGCACACGCCGCTGGTAGGTCGGCAGGACCTGATCGAGAAGTACCGCAGGCGGCTCGCCGACCGTCCGCTGCAACAGCCCGAGTTCGGGCCCGAGGAGCAGGTGTTCCTCAGCAAGAAGCGCCGCAGCGTGCGGCTGGTGCAGCGGCACGCCACCTACGCTGCGATGGTCGAGGCGATGGACCTCGCCGTCGGCGAGGTGCTGGACAAGCTCGACGCGCTCGGCCTCGCGGACGACACGGTCGTGGTCTTCACGTCGGACAACGGGGGGCTCTCGACGAGCGAGGGGTCGCCGACCAGCAACCTGCCGCTGCGCGGCGGCAAGGGGTGGATGTACGAGGGCGGCATCCGCGAGCCTTGGATCTGGCGCGTGCCCGGCGTGACGACCGCGGGCAGCACCAGCGACGTGCCGATGTGCAGCGTCGACCTGCTGCCCACCGTGCTGGACCTGGTCGGCGCGCCGCCCGCGCAGCACGCCATCGACGGCGTCAGCGTGGTCGGGGCGCTGCGCGGCGAGGACCTGCCGGAGCGGCCGCTGTTCTGGCACTATCCGCACTACGGCAATCAGGGCGGCTTCCCTGCAGGGGCCGTGCGGCTCGGGCAATACAAGCTGATCGAGCGCCTGGAGGACGGCCGCGTGCACCTCTACGACCTCGCCGCGGACGTCGGGGAGCGAGACGACCTCGCCGCGGCGCAGCCCGAGCGCGTCCGCAGCATGCGCGCGATGCTCCACGCGTGGTACCGTGACGTCGACGCGAAGTTCCTGCGGCCGCGGGACGGTCGCGAGCCGTGGCGGCCCTACTGATCCCCGTCAGTTGCTCGGGGCGATCGGCGGGGCGCGCTCCTCGGACAGGATCCTCGGGATCGCCTCACGCAGGCGGGCGGCGCGCTTGAGCGGGTCTGGGTGCGTGCTCAGGAACTCCGGACCGCTGCTCCCCAGCGCTGCCATGCGCTCCCACAGCTTGGGGGCCTCCCACGGGTCGAAGCCGGCGCGGATGGCGAAGCGGACGCCGTCGAGGTCGGCCTCGGTCTCGTGCTGGCGGCTGTACGGCAGCAGGACGCCGTACTGCGCGATGCCGCCGAGCGCGGCCATCGCGTAGGCCTTCGACTCCCGGTCCATCTCGGAGAGGTCCAGGCCGGCGCCCGCGACCGTCAGCGCGACCTCGCCCAGCAGGTTCTGGGTCATGCGCACGCCGCCGTGGCGGCGGGTGGCGTGCGCGACCTCGTGCCCGAGCACGGCGGCGAGCCCGTCGATGTTCTGGGTGATCGGCAGGATGCCGGTGTAGACCGCGATGCGTCCGTTGGGCAGGCAGAAGGCGTTGGGCACGCCGTCGGCGCGGAGCAGGCGGGCCTCCCAGGGGAAGTCCTCCCCGGTGACCGCGGTGATCCGTCGCGTCACCTCCTGCACGAGCTCGAACTCCGGCCCCGAATCCACGACGGGGTAGGCCGCGGTGGCCTCGGCGTAGGCCTGCAGGCTCAAAGGCTCGAGGGCCTCGTCGGAGTAGAAGTTGACGCTGCCGCAGCTCGCCGCCAACAGCGAGCCGAGCAGCCCTGCGCACAAGGACCACCGCACGCCGAGACCATACGCGGTGGTCGGGCTGGGCGCTCCCGGCCATCGCCCGCTCCGCTGTCCCCGACCTTGCGTCGGCCCAGACCGTGGCCGATGCTCCGCCTATGAATTCTGATCTGGTGATCGTCGGCGGGGCCCGGACCGCCATGGCGGAGTACTCCGGCACGCCCGGCTTCGGCAAGTTCAAGGACGTGACCGCCCTCGACCTCGGCGCGCACGCCGCGCGGGCCGCGCTCGAGCGCGCGGGCGTGAGTCCGGATCAGGTGGACGAGACCTTCGTCGGCAACGCGTCCCAGTCGAGCAGCGACGCCATCTACGGCGCCCGCCACGTCGCCCTCAAGGCCGGCGTGCCCAGCACCAAGCCCGCCTTGACCGTCAACCGTCTGTGCGGCTCCGGGATCCAGTCGGTGGTCTCTGCCGCGCACTCGATGTTGCTCGGCGAGTCCAAGCTGTGCCTCGCGGGCGGCATGGAGAACATGAGCCAGGT
>CAZTQF010000155.1:0-6467 GCA_964615255.1 uncultured candidatus Brocadiaceae bacterium
AGCCCGTGGCGACACCTCGCCGAGGTCGCCGACGAGCTCTGCATCGTGAAGTCGATGCACACCGACCAGTTCAACCACGCGCCGGCCCAGCTGCTGCTGAACTCGGGCTTCTCCCAGCCCGGCCGGCCGAGCATGGGGGCGTGGTCCGTCTACGGGCTGGGCGCCGACACCGAGGACCTGCCTGCGTTCGTCGCGATGATCACCGGCTCGGGCATCAGCGCCGGGTCGTCGCTGTGGTCGAGCGGGTTCCTGCCCAAGAGCTGCACGGGCGTGCGGCTGCGCAACGGCAAGGACCCAATCCTCAACCTCAACACGCCGGCGCGCTTCGCGGGCGCCACCCAGGCCGACACCTTCGCGCTGTTGGCCGAGCTCGACCGCGGCCGCGCCGAGGCGCTCGCGGACCCGACGATCTCAGCCAGGCTGCAGGCGCTCGAGATGGCCGCGAAGCTGCAGACCTCTGCGCCTGAGCTGCTCGACCTGCGCAGGGAGGGGCAGGCGACGCTCGACCTCTACGGGTGCGACCCCGACAAGCCGTCGTTCGCGCGGGCGTGCCTGCTGGCGCGGCGGCTGGTCGAGCGCGGCGTGCGCTTCGTCAACCTGTTCCACGAGGGCTGGGACGCGCACACGGACGTCTTGGGCTCGACCGAGCGCAACTGCCGCGCGACCGACCAGGCGTGCGCCGCGCTGATCCGAGATCTCAAGCGGCGCGGGATGCTCGACGACACGCTGGTCGTCTGGGGCGGCGAGTTCGGCCGCACGCCGATGGTCGAGACCAACCCGGCGCTCGGCCGCAGCCAGGGCCGCGACCACCACCCGCAGGCGTTCACGACCTGGATGGCCGGCGCCGGCGTGCGCGCGGGCTACACGCACGGCGAGACCGACGACTTCGGCTTCCACATCGTGCGCGACCCGGTGCACGTGCACGACCTGCAGGCGACGATCCTGCACCTGCTGGGCCTGGACCACGAGCGGCTGACGTTCCGGCACGCGGGCCGCGACTTCCGGCTCACCGACGTGCACGGGCGCGTGGTCCGCGAGCTGCTCTCGTAGCTACGGCGCGAGGTCGACGCGGTCGAAGCAGAAACCCGAGTAGTGCTGCAGCGACAGCTCCGGCGCGTACGGCAGCCGCAGCTCCTTGGCGGGGTTGCGCCAGCTGTCGCGGAGCACGTAGCCCTGGGCGCACACCTGCTCGATCAGCTCGTCGCGCGCGGTGACGCGGTAGGGGCACACCGCGGTCCCGATGCTGTTGAGGGTGAAGAACGACCGCTCGGCGTGCACCGGCGTCGTGTTGACGACGACGCGCGCCGGCGGCTCCTCGAGCGCGTCCAGCAGTTCGCCCAAGGAGCTGGGCAAGTACTGGAGCGATCCGGACGCCAGCAGCACGTCGCAGCCCGAGGCGTCTGCCCACTCCGACGAGAACGCGAGGCGGTCGCTCAGGCCATCGTCCTCGGCGAGGCGACGGCCGAGCTTTGCGACGGCTTCCACGTCCACGACCAGCCAGCGCGCCGTCTCGGACAGCCCGAGCAGCGGCTCGAACGCACGGAACTTGATGCCTGTGCTGCCGCCGAGGTCGACGACGCGCTCGCACGGCCGGCTACGGACCCACTCGTGGAGCCACAACAGCGCCGGGTAGTCGTAGTCCGTGACCTCGTGCCAACCGACATACATGCCGGCCGAAGCGTCGTTGTCGTAGCTCCCCGGTCGGGACGGCGGCACCGCCGCGGCGGCTTCGTCGAAGGAGCCGTAGACGCCGTGGAAGGCGTGGCCCAAGGTCGGGAAGCGGGCCTCGTAGCGCCGCCGCAGGAGCTGGCGGAGCGGCGGCAGCGACGCGGCGCGGTCGATCAGGCGGTGGATGGAGTCAAGTGCCATCGGCTCCCTAAAGCCTGCCTCATCCGCGGCGGATGTGCGCGACCTGTTCGTCGAAGAATCGCCCCAACTCCCCGTCGTCGATCGCGCGCACGGGGAACCCGAGGTCGGTCGCGAGGCAGCGCGCGAGCGCCTGGCACCACCGCAGGTTCCAGGCGAGGCCCGCGTGTCCATCCGACAGCACCGACGCCAGCGGGTCGTCGGCGGCGCGATGATCGACGGCGTAGGACCCGAGCGACACGGACCGGTAGGCCGGGGCGCCCGACGCGTCGCGGCCGCCCCAGAGGCCTCGGAACCAGGCCCGGTCGTTGAAGAAAGCGCCCCGCGGGTCTCCGTCCACGAGCGCGCGGAGGCCGTCGTCGTAGCGATCGAGCGCGCGCGAGATGTTCTGGAGCCCGTCCGGATCGCGGAACCGCGGCAGCTGCGGCGGGTGGTCGACGTTGTCCAGCACCCCTACGAGCACGAGCCCGACGCCGGGGTGCGCGTCGCGGAGGCGCGCGACGGCCTCCCGCACGTGCTCCAGGCAGCCGTCGACGACGCCGCGGACAGCGGAGCTATCCGGATCTGCGGCCATCTGCTCGAGCCGAGAACGGCTGCCGAGGTCCACGATGCCGACGCGAACGACCACGACGCCGTCGCGCCAGGTCGCTGCCGCCGACCGCATCTGGCGCAGCAGCGCGGGGACCTGCGCCGCGCTCCCTTCGACGAGGTCGGCGCAGCCCGCGCCGCTGAACGCGAAGTTGTGCTCGTGATCGTGCTTGCGAGGCGTGCGCAGCCCGAGGCCGAGCCGGCCCGCCCAGCGGGCGATCGGACGACGCACGCCGCACCGCCGGACCCGGCCCAGATCGAGCTGGTCGCCGCGGAGCCGCGCCAGCGCCTCCGTCCACTGCAGCGTGAACGCCCGGCCCGGCCCCCCGCGCAGCCCGGTCCCCGCCCGGAACCAGACGCGGTCCTGGTAGCCGTGGCTGTCCGAGTCCCCGAGGATGGCGAGTCTGTGGCTCATGTCTGGACTCTCGGACCGCGACCGCGCACCCGCAGCAACCGCCCTTGGCACGGACGCTCTCGAAGGCCTAGATCTCCGGGGACCTCGTAGCAGGACGGCCGCGGCGCGGCGTGCGCGCGAGCGAAAGGTCGTTCCGGCACGCCGCCAGCGCGGATGCTATCCTCCCCCGAGGTCATTCCCGCGGCAGCTTTGCCCAACATGCCTGCTCGGAATACCTTGAGTCAGAGAGAAGAGGGGAGTAGCTGGCGCTCGGTCGCCTGTTCTCCAAGGACCTATGACGCCAGACCGCCACGTCGCGAACAGGTTTCAGAGCATCGCGCGCAGCCACGAGGAGCACGTCGCGATGGCGTGGTCGACGGGCGACGCGTACGCGTGCTGGACCTACAGAGAGCTCGCCGACGCAGCTGAAGCAGCCGCCTCGCGCCTGCGCGCAGCGGGCCTGGGCCCCGGCGACCTCGTCGGGCTCGTCGCGCACCGGCAGCCTCGGGTCGTCGCCGCGATGCTCGCGATCTGGGAGCTCGGAGCGGCGTTCGTCCCGATCCACCCCGAGGATCCGCCGGCGCGGCGGGCCAAGGCGATGGAGCTCGTCGGCGCGGTCGGAACGGTCGAACCCGACGAGGCCGGCGCCGAGCTCCGGCGACGCGCGGCAAACGGCCGCCGCACGTCGATCGCGCCCGACGCGCCGCCCGAAGAGCAGCTCGCCTACGCGATGTTCACTTCCGGCTCGACCGGCGCGCCCAAGGCGGTGGCCGTCCCGCACCGCGCCATCGTGCGTCTGGTCACCGACCAGGACTACCTGCCGTTCGGAGCCGCGCGCACGTTCCTGCAGGCCGCGCCGATGAGCTTCGACGCTTCGGTCCTCGAGCTCTGGGGCCCGCTGCTCCACGGCGGCCGCTGTGTGCTCTACCCCGAGCACGAAGTCCCGACGGCTCGCGGCCTGCGGCAGGTCCTCGGCGCCCAGCAGGTCGACACGGCGTGGCTGACCGCCTCGCTGTTCCACAGCGTCGTCGACGACGACGTCGACGCGCTGCGCGGCCTGCGGCACCTCGTCGTCGGCGGCGAAGCGGTCTCGCCCGACCACGTGAGGCGCGTGCTCGAGGCGCACCCCGAGATCTGCTTGGTCAACGGCTACGGCCCCACCGAGAACACGACCTTCACCACCTGCTACCCGGTGCCCAGGGACTTCTCTCCCGAAGCGACGCGCGTCCCGATCGGGTGGCCGCTCCGGGGCACAGAAGCGCGCGTCGTCGACGCCGACCTCCAGGCAGTGCCGGCCGGCACACAGGGCGAGCTGCTGGTGCTCGGCGACGGCCTCGCGCTGGGATACCTGGGGGCCGAACCCGACGGCAAACGCTTCCTCGAGACCACAGGGCCAGGCGGCCAGCGCGCGCTGGCCTACCGGACCGGGGACCGCGTCGTCGAACGCCCGGACGGCGCCTTCGAGTTCCTGGGGCGGCTCGACGACCAGGTGAAGATCGACGGCTTCCGGATCGAGCCCGGGGAGTGCGAGGCCGTCATCACCGCGGCGCCAGGGGTCGAGCGCTGCCGGGTGGTCTGCCGTCGCGACCCCGCCGGCAGGCTCCGGCTGATCGCCTACGTCGTCGGCGACGAGGCGGCGCTGACGAGCGCCCGGGAGCGGGCCGCAGCGCAGCTCCCCCGGCACCTCGTCCCGCACAGCTGGGTCCGGATGGAGGCGCTGCCGATCACCGCCAACGGCAAGCTCGACGTCGACCAACTGCCGTTGCCATGGGAGTCGCAGGCTGCGCCGGCGCTCCCCGTCGGCTCCCACGCCCTCGCGTCCGTGCTGCGGTGCTGGTCCGAGATCCTGGGCGAGACGCCGGCCCGGTTGGATCAAGGGCTGTTCGAGACCGGCGCGCGCTCGCTCGACGCGATGCGGCTACAGGCGAAGCTCGAGCAGGCCTGCGGCCTCGAACTCGAACCAACTTTCGTTTTCGAGTTCGTTACGGTCCGCAGGCAATCCGATGAATTGGAGGCCCGCGGCGCGCGCTTCGAGGGGGCACTCCACGTGCACGAGCGTCGACCGGGGCAGTCCACATGAGCCACGGAGAACCACAGCTCCCCGAGCACGCGATCGCGCTCGTCGGGATGGCCGGCCGCTTCCCCGGCGCGCGCGACGTCGCCGCGCTGTGGGCGAACATGCTCGCCGGCCGGGAGGGCGCGCAGGCGATCCCCGACGCCGAGCTCGATCCGGCGGTGAGCGACGCGGCGCGGCAGGACCCGTCCTACGTCGCGTTCCGCGGCGTGATGCCCGACTACGACCGGTTCGACGCCGCGTTCTTCGGGGTCAGCCCGATGGAAGCCCAGGTCATGGACCCGCAGCAGCGCGTGCTGCTCGAGCTGGCCTACGCGGCGCTCGAAGACAGCGGCCACAAGGCCGGACGGGGCGCGGGCCGGGTCGGGGTCTACGTCGGCGCCAACTGGAACCGCTACCGCAGCCACTGCATCGACTCGCGCCCGGACGTGGTCGCGAGCTTCGGGGAGTTCGCGACGGCGCTCGCCAACGAGGCTGACTTCCTCGCGACGCGTATCTCGCACAAGCTCGACCTGCGCGGCCCGAGCGCCACCGTGAGCACGGCGTGCTCCACGTCGCTGGTCGCGATCGTCGAGGCCGCGCGCGCGCTGCTGAGCGGCTCGTGCGACGTCGCGCTCGCCGGCGGCGCGTCGATCACGGTGCCCACGATGGCCGGCTACCGCCACGAGCCCGGCGGCATGCTCTCGCGCGACGGGCACTGCAAGCCGTTCGACGCCGACTGCAGCGGCACCACCTTCAGCGATGGCGCGGCCGTCGTGGTCCTCCGCCGGCTCGAGGACGCGCTCCGCGACGGCGATCAGGTGCACGCCGTGATGCGCGGCTTCGCGGTCAACAACGACGGGGCAGACAAGGTCAGCTTCTCGGCGCCGAGCCTCGCCGGACAGGTCGCAGTCGTGCGAGCGGCCTACGAGCACGCCGGGATCTCGCCGTCGACCGTCGGCTACGTCGAGGCGCACGGCACCGCGACGCAGATGGGTGACCCGATCGAGGTCGCGGCGCTGGCGCGGGTCTTCGGCGACGGCGAAGCAGCCTGCGCGCTGGGCTCCGTCAAGAGCGGCGTGGGGCACCTCGTCCACGCCGCGGGCGTCACGGGGTTCCTGATGGCGGCGATGGCGGTCAAGCACGGCGTCATCCCGCCGACCCTGCACTTCCAGTCGCCCAACCCGCGGCTGCAGCTCGACCGGACCCCGTTCTACGTCTCGCAGACGGCGCGGCGCTGGGACCGCGCGGACGGGCCGCGGCGCGCCGGCGTCAGCTCCTTTGGTGTAGGCGGCACCAACGCGCACGTCGTGCTCGAGCAGCCCCCGGCTCCCGCCTCGACGCCGCCGCCGGACGACACAGCGGCGCTGCTCTGCCTGTCGGCGAAGTCTCCCGAGGCGCTCGCCGAACGCGTCGCCGCCATCCGCGGCCTGCTCGCCACGCCCGACGGCCAGAGCCTGCCGCTGCGGGACGTCGCCTACACGCTCATGGTCGGCCGTGAACAGCTGCCGCACCGCGCGGCGTTCGTGCTGACGCCACGACAAGCGACGGGCGCGTGGCCCGAAC
>CAZTQF010000156.1:0-6441 GCA_964615255.1 uncultured candidatus Brocadiaceae bacterium
AGGGCTACGGCGCGACGGAGTGCGCGCCGGCCGTGACCGTCAGCTCGCCCGCGTTCCGCGCCGCCGGCTGCTACCAGGAAGGTGCGCGGCGCGGCTCCGTCGGCCGGCCGCTGCCGGGCGTCACCGTCCGGATCGTCGACCCCGATACGTTCGAGCCCGTTCCGCTCGGGCAGCCGGGGATGGTGCTCGTGCGCGGCGCGAACGTGATGAAGGGCTACCTCGGCCGCGACGACTTGACCGAGGCCGCGATGCGCGACGGCTTCTACGTCACCGGCGACATCGGCCGCCTCGACGCCGACGGGTTCCTGTTCCTGACGGATCGGCTCAGCCGGTTCAGCAAGATCGGCGGCGAGATGGTGCCGCACGGCGTGGTCGAGCAGCACCTGCAGGAAGCGAGCGGCGAGCGCGAGCGCGCGTTCGTCGTCTGCGGAGTCCCCGACGCGCGCAAGGGCGAGCGGCTCGCCGTTGTTACGACGGCTGCGCCCGACGTGCTGCAGCGCGCGCTCGACGCGCTGCCGGGGCGCGGGCTGCCCCAGCTGTTCGTCCCGCGGCCGAGCGAGTGCGTGCACGTCGACGAGCTCCCGGTGCTCGGGACCGGCAAGCTCGACCTGGGCGCGGCCAAGCGGCTGGCGCGGGCGGCGGTCGTCGCGCCGGAAGAGGCCGCGGGCTGACCGCAGACCAGCGCTTCCGTCCGGTCGTCCGAGCACCTATAGAACGTGCACATGACGACGCGACTCCTCGTGATCCCGGGCTCCACGCGGACCGGAGCCTTCTCCAAGCAGCTCGCGCGGGCCGTGGCGCTGTCGACGCCGGACGACGCGTCGGCGACGGTCGTCGATCTCCGCGACTTCGACATTCCGCTCTACGACGGCGACCTGGAGGAAGCGTCGGGCCTCCCCGAAGGCGTGATCGCGCTCCGTCGTGAGGTGCTGTCGCACAACGCGGTGATGTTCGCGTCGCCCGAGTACAACGCCTCGATCCCCGCGGTGCTGAAGAACGCCGTGGATTGGGTCTCGCGGCCGCACGCCGACGAGCCCGGCGTGGCGGCGTGGGCAGGCAAGGTCGCCGGTCTGTGCTCGAGCTCGCCGGGCGCGCTCGGGGGGCTCCGAGGCCTCGCGCACCTCCGCCAGGTCCTGATGAACGTCGGCATGCAGGTCGTGACCGAGCAGTTCGCGCTCGGCGCGGCGCACGAGGCCTTCGCGGCCGACGGCCGGCTGATCTCGGAGCGCAACCAGACGGGCGTGGACAGCGTCATCGCGAGCGTGCTCCGCATGGCCCGCGCCCTGTCCTGAGTCGTCTTGACGAACTCTCGAGCTGTCCTACGTTTCACCCTGTGGCCGACGCCGATCCACACGAGACGCTGCAACGCCGACTGACGGCGCGCGGCGTCCGGCCGTCCTCGCAGCGGCTCGCGATCGCGGAGTATGTGCTGCGTACGACCGAGCATCCGACCGCCGACGACGTCTTCCGACGCGTGACCGAGCGGCACCCGGCCGTCTCGCGCGCGACCGTCTACAACACCCTGCAGACGTTCGTCGCCAAGGGCCTGCTGCGGACGCTGGTCGTCACCGAGGGCCGCATCGCCTACGACCCGAACCTGGAGCCGCACCACCACTTCGTCGACGACCGGACCGGTGAGGTCCGCGACGTTCCCTGGACTGCGCTCGAGGTCGGACGCGTCGAGCAGCTCGAGGGCATGGACGTGCGCGAGTTCTCCGTTGTGCTCCGCGGGACGCGGTCCGCTCCGCGCCCGTAGGCCCGCCGGCGCGGCGTAGATCTGTTGTTCTGCGCGGGGCGCGGCAGGATGGGGGCATGACGACGCTCGCTCGCGCTTCGCTCCTGGCGCTGCTCGCCTCCGCGGCCGCCGCGCAGGGGACCGCCGAGGACTATCGCCGCGCCGCCGAGCTGCCGCGCAAGTGGAGCCGCGCGGCCGAGAGCTTCGACCCGCAGATCCGCTGGCTCGAAGACGGCGGGGTGCTCTGGTTCGATGAGTGGCGCGACGGCGCGCGGCGGTTCGTCCGGGTCGATGCGAGCGGCGCCGTGCGCCGGGCGGCGACGGCTGCGGCGCTCGGGTTGCCGAGCGGGCCGGTGGAGCTCGCGAGCAAGCCGGGCTGGGGGCGCAGCGCTCGCGGCGGACGCGGCGCGAAGGTGACGTTCGTGAACGGCCTGGATCGCGCGGTGCGCCTGTTCTGGGTGGACACCGGCGGCGTCCCGCGCGCCTACGGGCAGATCGCTCCCGGCGCCAGCGTGACCCACCAGACCTTCGTCGGGCACGCCTGGATCGCCGACTACCGCGCCGACGACCTCGTCGGCTCCTTCGTCGTCGAGGACACCTTCGCCTCGGCCACCTTCGACGAGCGGTCCCGCGCGAAGATCAAGCGCGGCGCCCAGGCGCGCCCTCGGCGCCGCGCCCAGGCCGCCGCGCGGCGGCCCGTCCAGCTGGAGGTCCGCGGACACAACATCTGGTCGGCGCGCGACGGCGGCGAGCCGCGGCAGGTGACGACCGACGGGCGCGCCGACGACGGCTATCGCCGCCCGCGCCACTGGTCCCCCGACGAGCGACGCGTGCTCGGGTTCCGGGTCGCGCCCGGCGAACAGCACCCGGTGCACATGGTCGAGTCGTCGCCGCGCGACCGCGTCGAGCCAAGGCTGCACACGCGCGACTACACCAAGCCCGGTGACCGCATCGACCGCCCGCGGCCGGTGCTCTTCGACGCGGTCGAGGAGCGCGTGATCCCGGTCGATGAGGCGCCGTTCGAGGACGCCTGGCGGATCGATCGCGTCCAGTGGGCCGAGGACAGCAGCGAGGTCTACGTGCTCTACAACCGCCGCGGCCACCAGCAGCTGCGGCTCTACGCGATCGACGCCGAGTCGGGCGCGGTGCGCGTGGTCGTCGACGAGTCGAGCGAGACCTTCGTCGACTACTCGCAGAAGACGTGGCTGCACTGGCTCCGCGGACGCGGTCAGCTGCTCTGGGCGAGCGAGCGCGACGGCTGGAACCACGTCTACCTGGTCGACGTCGCGACCGGCGCGGCGCGTCAGGTCACCAAGGGCGAGTGGGTCGTGCGTCGCGTGGAGCGCGTCGACGAAGACCGGCGTCAGCTGTGGTTCACGGCCTACGGGATCCACAGGGATCAGGACCCCTATCACGCCCACCTGGCGCGCGTCGACTTCGACGGTTCGAACCTGACGGTGCTGACCGAGTCGGACGGCAGCCACGAGTGGGAGGTCTCACCGGATGGCCGCTGGCTGTTCGCGCGCTGGTCGCGCGCGGATCATCCCTGGGTCGCCGAGGTGCGGAGCTGCGCGGACGGCGCCCTGCTCGCCGAGGTCTTCCGGCAGGATGCGGAGCCGCTGCTCGACCTGGGCTTTCGCCCGCCGGAGCGCTTCGTCGCCAAGGGCCGGGACGACGTGACGGACATCCACGGAGTGCTGATCTACCCTTCCCACTTCGACCCCAGCAAGCGCTACCCCGTCATCGAGGACATCTACGCCGGGCCTCACGACTTCTTCGCGCCCAAGCGGTGGGGAGTCGGGCGTCGGCAGCGTGCGCTCGCGGAGCTCGGCTTCGTGGTGGTTCGCGTCGACGGCATGGGCACCAACTGGCGCCACAAGGCGTTCCACGACGTGTGCTGGAGAAACCTCAAGGACAGCGGCTTCCCCGACCGGATCCGGTGGCTGCGCGCCGCCGCGCAGACGCGGCCGCATCTCGACTTGGACCGCGTCGGGATCTTCGGCGGCAGCGCCGGCGGTCAGAGCACGCTGGCCGGTCTGCTGCACCACGGCGACTTCTACGACGTCGGCGTGTCGGACTGCGGCTGCCACGACAACCGCATGGACAAGATCTGGTGGAACGAGGCGTGGATGGGTTGGCCGGTCGGTGACTGGTACGCAGACAGCTCGAACGTCACCCACGCAGCCAAGCTGCAGGGCAAGCTGCTGCTGACGGTCGGCGAGATGGACCGCAACGTCGACCCCGCGTCGACGATGCAGGTGGTCGACGCGCTGATCCGCGCCGACAAGGACTTCGACCTGGTCGTCGTGCCGGGCGGAGGCCACGGCGTCGGCGAGTCGCCCTACCTCGTTCGCCGGCGGCAGGATTTCTTCGTCCGTCACCTCTACGGCGTCGAGCCGCGGCGCTGAGCAGCGACGATCGTGTCCGGCGCCCCGCGCTGCTAGTCTTGCCGCATGGCGACCATGCGCTGCGTCGTCGTGCGGGAGCACGGCGGCTTCGACCAGCTGAGGCTCGAAGAACGTGAGGTGCCTGCGCCGCAGCGCGGCGAGGTGCGCGTGCGCGTGCGCGCCGTCGGGCTGAACCACCTCGACACCTGGGTGCGTCGCGGCGTGCCGGGGCACACCTTTCCGCTGCCGCTGGTCACCAGCAGCGACGCGAGCGGCGTAGTCGACGCGTTGGGCGGCGGCGTCGACGGGCTGCGCGAAGGGGACGAGGTCGTGGTGCTGCCCGGCGTGTCGTGCGGGGCGTGCGAGGCGTGTCAGGGCGGCGTGGACCAGCTGTGCAGCGGCTACGACATCCTCGGGGAGAGCTGCGACGGCACCGCCGCCGAGTATGTCTGCGTGCCGGCCGCGAACGTGGCGCCCAAGCCGTCGGGCCTCAGCGCGGCGGCGGCCGCGTCGGTCTGCCTCGTGTTCCAGACCGCGTGGAACATGCTGGCGCGCAGGGCCGAGCTGCGCGCGGGCGAGACGGTGCTGGTGCACGCCGGCCTCTCGGGGGTCGGCTCGGCCGCCGTGCAGATCGCGAACGCGCTCGGGGCGCACGTCCTCGCGACCGCCGGCGGCGCGGAGAAGTGCGCGCGCGTCGCCGCGCTCGGCGCGCACCACGTCATCGACTACCGGGCGACCGACTTCGCGGCGGAGGTGCGTCGGATCACCGGCAAGGCGGGCGTCGACGTCGTCTTCGAGCACGTCGGTGCTGCGACCTTCGGCGGCTCGATGAAGTGCCTCGCGCGGGGCGGTCGCGTGGTGACCTGCGGAGCCACGACCGGCGGCGACGTCGGCATCTCGCTGCACCAGGTGTTCTTCAAGAGCCTGTCGGTGCTCGGCTCGACCATGGGCAGCAAGGGCGATCTGCGCCGGGTGCTCCGCATGTTCGAGCAGGGACGCTTCCGCGCGGTGCTGGACCGGACGATGCCGCTCGAAGAGGTCGCGCGGGCGCATCGGCTGCTCGAGGAGCGCGAGGCGATGGGCAAGGTGGTGCTGACCGTCTGACCGCGGCGCCGAGTCGCGGTCCGGGTTTGCGCGCGATTGCGTTGGCGCGGTGCCGCCCAACCCGCAAGATGCTCGGCCCGATGACCTCCCGAGTGCTCTCCGAGCGGCGCGGCGACGCCGTCCTCGTCACCCTGAACGCGCCCGAGCGGCGCAACGCGATCGACCAGGAGATGGTCGACGGCCTGCACGCCGTGTTGGACGAGCTCGAACACGACGACTCGGTCGCGGCGCTCGTGGTCACGGGCGCGGGCGACAAGGCGTTCGCAGCCGGCGCCGACATCGCGCAGCTGCGCGATCGCACGTCGGCGGACGCGATGAAGGCGATCAACAGCGCCATCTTCAACCGCGTCGAGGAGTTCCCGGCGCCGGTGATCGCGGCGGTCAAGGGCTACGCGCTCGGCGGCGGCTGCGAGCTCGCGATCGCGTGCGACCTGCGCGTCCTCGGCGCGTCGGCCAAGATGGGGCAGCCCGAGGTCAAGCTGGGGATCATCCCGGCCGCCGGCGGGACCTACCGCCTGCCGCGGCTCATCGGGCTCGGCCGCGCCCGTGAACTCGTCTACACCGGCCGCATGGTCGACGCCGACGAGGCGCTGCGCCTCGGCCTCGCCAACCGCGTCGTGCCCGACGCCGAGGTCGTCGACGCGGCGCTCGCGTTGGCCAGCGAGATCGCCGACAACGGCCGCCTCGCGGTGCGCGGCGCCAAGCGCGCGCTGAACGCGCTCTCGCGGCCAGGTCACGAGAACGCCGTCGCGTTCGAGAGCGCTACGCAGGCGGTCCTGTTCGACAGCGACGACAAGCGCGCGCGGATGACGGCGTTCCTCGACAAGCGGAACCAGAAGAAGAGCTGAGCCACCATGACCGACCTCCACTTCCAGAACGTCGCTGTGCTCGGAGCGGGCACGATGGGCGCGGGCATCGCGCAGGTCTGCGCCCAGGCGGGCTCCACGGTCGTGCTGTGCGACATCTCCGACGAGTTCGTCGACAAGGGCACGGAGCGCATCGCCGCGTTCCTCATCAGGGCCTGCTGGTCGCCCGGCGGCACGAGCCGGATGGCACAGGACTCGTCGATCGCGTCGAGCTTCTCCTTCATCTTCGCCGCCGGAAGATCCTTCTCATCCGCGCCGGCCGCCCGCAGGTACCCGTCGGTCTCCTTCACGCGCGCGACGGACGCGGCCGCCTGCTCGTCCGCGTCCGCCACGGCGGGATCGAAGAAGA
>CAZTQF010000157.1:0-6422 GCA_964615255.1 uncultured candidatus Brocadiaceae bacterium
CCGGCCGTGGACGGGGTCGCCGCGCACGATCTCGGCGCCGAACGCAGCCGCGATCGCCTGGTGTCCGAGGCAGACGCCGAGCAGCGGCCGCTGGCCCGACCAGCGGCGGACGACGTCGAGGCAGCGGCCGGCGTGCTCGGGCCTCCCCGGCCCCGGCGAGAGCACGGCGCCGCGGTAGCGCGCGACGTCCTCGACCTCGGTCCGGTCGCTGCGCACGACGTCGACCTCGGCGCCGAGCTTTCGCAGCGCCTGGGCGAGGTTCCAGACGAACGAGTCCTTGTTGTCGAGCAGCAGGATCAAATCGACGCGCGCGACAGTATCGTCTCGACACCCGATGAACATCTTGATCGTCGGCCTCGGCGAAGTCGGCAGCTACCTCGCGAAGGTGCTGTCGACGGAGGGGCACTCCATCACCGTGATCGATCCGGACCGCGACCGGATCCGCCGCGTCGCGGACCTGCTCGACGTGCAGGCCGTGCACGGTGACGGCTCGCGTCCGGACGTGCTCGACCGGGCGGACGTGCACGCGTGCGACCTCCTGCTCGCCGTCGCCAACGACGACAAGGTGAACATGCTGACGACGCTGTTCGGCAAGCGCATGGGCGCCAAGAAGACCGTGCTGCGGCTGCACGACACGTCGGCGGTGAAGCGGTCGCAGACGATCTTCCGCAAGAACCTCGCCTACGACCTGCTGCTGTCGCTCGACGACCTGGCGGCCGAGGAGATCGTCAAGGTCGCGCGCCAGTCGGCCGCGCTCGGCGTCGAGAACTTCGCCGAGGGCAAGGTGCAGATGCGCCGCTTCAAGCTCGAGGAGGGCGGGCCGTTCACCGGGCAGCAGGTCAAGGACGTCAAGCTGCCAGCCGGCGTGCTGATCACCGCGATCGACCGCGACCACGAGGTCATCGTCCCCGGCGGCGGCGACGACCTCCGCGCCGAGGACGAGCTGCTGGTCCTCGGCGAGCCCAAGGCGATCGCCAGCTTCGAGAAGAAGCTCGGCGGCAAGCAGCAGCGCGCGCGCAACGTCGTGGTGTTCGGCGCGGCGGGCATCGCGCAGCAGGTCTGCCACGCGCTGCAGCGCGAGCACGTCGACGTGCGGTGCATCGTCGAGAGCCGCGCCGCCGCCGAGCGGCTGTCGGAGGTGCTCAAGAACGTGGTCGTGCTGCACGCGGACGCCACGGACCTCAACTTCCTGCAGGAGGAGCACGTCGGCGACGCCGACGCGTTCCTGGGCGTCTCGCTGGACGACGAGCGCAACCTGATGTCGTGTCAGCTGAGCCGCAACCTCGGCGTCCAGCGCACGATCGCGCTCGTGCAGAAGCCCGACTACGTGTCGCTCTACCAGCAGCTCGGGATCGACACCGCCGTGTCGCCGCGGCTGCTGTGCGCCAACCGCATCCTCGCGTTCGTGCGCAGCCGCAGCATCTCCACGATCGCCAGCATCGAGGAGGGCAAGGCCGAGGTGCTCGAGCTGGAGCTCGCGCGCGGCAGCTCGCTGGTCGGCAAGGCCGTCCAGGACGCGCAGTTCCCGTCGGGTTGCGTGGTCGCGGCGATCACGCGCGAGGACGGCAGCGTGGTCATCCCGCGCGGTGAGACGGTGCTGTACGCCCAGGACCACATGGTCCTGTTCGCGCTCAACAAGGTCGTCGACGACGTGCTCGAGCTGGCGGGCGTCGAGCGCGAGTGACGTCAGCGCTGGCCGCCGCCGCCGCCGCCGGCTGCAGGCGGGGCGCTCTCGGCCTCGACCCGCACGGGCTTCATGACCGAGATGCCGTCGTTGCGGTACTTCGGCACCATGTCCACCGGGAAGTCGTGCGGCACGGCCAGCAGCTCGCGCACGCGGTCGACGCCCGCGAAGACGTAGTAGCGTCCCTCCGCGGGGCCGGCGTCGACGGTCGCCGTGCCGGCGACGAGCCCGACGAACAGCGCCTCGCCGGCGGGGCCGCGGCAGAGCACGGTCGCGCCGCCCGGCAGCTCGACGCCCGGGTCGGCCAGCAGGTCACCGGCCAGCCCGTCGCCCACGGCGAGCTCGACCGCGGTCTGCTGCACGGTCTGGCCGTCCGGCGTCCACATGACCCAGAGGTCGTCTGCAGCCGACGGGCTGCGGTCGAGTGCGCGCGCCATCTGGGTCTTGAGGTCGATCTCGGCGAGCACGAACGGCGCCTTCGCGGGGCGGACGACGCCGGCTTCGACCATGGGCGTGGGGCCGAGGAAGTAGCGGACGCGGCACGGCCCGTCCTTCGCGGTGCTGCCGAGCGCCAGCACGCCGAACTCGGTCGCGGCGCCGAGCTCGACGCCGCCGGTCGTCTCGAGCAGCACGACCGGCCGTGAGCGGTCGGTGCGCTCCTCGCCGGAGAAGAACCACGCCGAGCACCCGGACAAGGGCGCGAGCGCGGTCAGGGCAAGCAGCGGTGCTGCGACGGTGCGACGCATGGCGGGATGGTAGCAGCGCGCAGGGCTCAGTCGACCTGCAACCGCGCCCGGTCCTCGGCCGCCCGCCGCCGCACGACCCACAGCAGGCCGACGGCGACCGCGAACAGCCCGATGGCCAAGCCCCACCAGAGGCCTGCGGGCCCCATGTCGGCGCCGAACGCCAGCGCGCTGCCGATCGTGACGCCGAGCAGCCAGAAGCCGATCACGTTGGCGATCACCGCCGAGCGCATGTCGCCGAGGCCGCGCAGGCAGCCGACCGCGACCACCTGCAGGCCGTCCCCGATCTGGAAGACGCCGGCGATCGGGATCAGCGACGCGGCGACGACCACCATCTCGTCGTGCTCGGCGAGCACGCGCGCCAGCGGCGTCGGGGCCAGCAGGAACAGCAGCATGAACCCGGTCATCGCGACCGCGGCGGCGACCAGGGCGACCGAGACGGACCGGCGCACCGCGTCCCGGTCGCGGCGCCCGACGGCCCAGCCGACGCGCACGGACGCCGCGATGCCGAGCCCGAGCGGCACCATGAAGCTCAGCGAGCACAGCATCATGGTGATCTGGTGGCCGCCGATCAGCGAGCCCATGGTGCCGTCCTGGGACTGGGTCTCGAGCACGCCGACCAGCAGCCCGACGGCGCCGAACGCGCCCCACTCGAGCGAGAACTGGACGCCGATCGGTGCGCCGATCTTGAGCATGCGCCACAGCGGCCCCGCGGCCAGCGCGGGCGCGCGGATCGCGCGCTCGCCGAGCCGGCGGAGCTGCGGGCCGATCTCCGACCAGCCGAACGCGCACAGGCCGAACAGCATCAGCCAGCGGCACACCACGGTGGTCAGCCCGGCGCCGCGCGCGCCCATCTCCGGCATCCCGAAGGCGCCGTAGATGAAGACGTAGTCGAGCGCGAAGTTCGCGAGGTTGCCGGCGATGATCGTCAGCACCTGCGGCGCGAGCCGCGCGTGCGCCGAGAGCAGGCTCCGCAGCGCGCCGTACCACAAGAACGGCAGCACGCCGAGCGTCTGCAGCCGCGCGTAGGCCGCGGCCTCGGGGATCAGCTCGGCGGGCTGCTGCAGCAGCGCCAGCCAGGTCGCGGCCGGCAGCAGCAGCGCGGCCGTCGGGATCGACAGCAGCAGGCTGAGCAGCAGCGCCCTGCCCAGCAGTCGGGGGACGGCGTCGCGGTCGCGGGCGCCGACGGCCTGGGACAGCAGAGGATCGGCGGCCGTGATCGTGCCCATGCAGAACACCATCACGCCGAAGGTCAGGAGGTTGCCGAGCGTCATCGCCGGCAGCGACTCCCGGTCGTGGCGGCCCAGCAGCGCGACGTCGATGAAGTTCATCGAGGTCAAGCCGAACTGCACGAACGCGATCGGCACCCCGAGCCGCAGCAATTGCCGCATCTCGTCCCAGAAGGACGCGCTCGGCTGCTGGCTGTCGTCCCTTGGGTCAGGCTTCATGGTGTCCGCGCGGCGAAGCACTGTCGCGGCTGCCGTCATGGAAGCAAGGGCGGCGTCATGGACCGTGTGGAGAACTGCTCTCAGGAGCGGCTAAGACCGTTTCGAGGAGCGGCTTGAGGCCGAAGCGCTCAGGCGTCGGTGGGGCTTTGTGTGGAGAGCGATGTGGAGAGTGTGCGGCGCCCGTCCGGGCGCGAGGCCGAGCGGCTGGGTGGGGCTGTCCGCGCCGCCCTCTACCCAGGTGTTTGGTTTTTGTTAGCGTCCTGTTCGCCATGGAACGCCGGATCCTCCACGTCGACATCGACGCCTTCCTCGCCTCGGTCGAGCAGCTCCGGGACCCGGCCGTCATGGGCAAGCCGGTCGCCGTCGGCACCGGGGTGGTCGCGTCGCGCTCCTACGAGGCCAAGCGGCGCGGGGTGGAGACCGCGATGCCGCTGCGTGAGGCGACGCAGCGCTGCCCCGAGCTGATCGTGCGTCCCGGCGACGCGCGCCTGGTCGAGCGCTACCGGCAGAAGGTCGCCGAGGTGCTGCGGCAGTTCTCGCCGGTGGTGGAGGTCTGCTCGCTGGACGACTTCTACGCAGACCTGACCGGGGTGCCGGCGATCGTCGAGCAGGCGCTCGTGGACCCGACCGGCGTGGCGGGCGAGCGCTCGCTCGTGGCGCTGGCGCGCGAGATCCGGCGGCGGGTGCGCGCCGAGACCGGGCTGTCGGTCGCGCAGGGGCTGGGCAGCACCCGCACGGTCGCGCGGCTCGCGACCACCAAGGCCAAGCCCGGGGGGATCTGCGAGGTGCCGCACGGCCGCGAGCGCGACTTCCTGGCCGGCTTCCCGGTCGAGCTCGTGCCCGGGCTCGGACGCAAGAGCTGCGAGCTGCTGCACAAGGTCGGGATCGCGACCGTCCGTCAGCTGTGGACGGTCGACCGCGAGCTGCTGCGACAGAGCTTCGGCGCGCGCGGCGACGACGTCTGGCTGCGCTGTCGAGGGCTCGACGAAGAGCCGGTCCGGGACACGCCGACGGTGCGCAGCATCTCGCGAGAGTCGTCGTTCGAGCCGAGCTACGACACCAGCTCGCAGCAGCGCGTGTTCCTGCGCGGCCTCCTCACCTACCTGCTGGACCGCGCGGCGACCGAGCTGCGGCAGCAGCGGCTGCTGGCGCGCACCGTGCAGGTGCGGCTTCGCCACGTCGACGGCGTCACCGGCGAGCGCTCGCGATCGGTGCGCGACGCGACCGACCGGACCGACGTTTGCGCCGAGCTGGCGACCGCTTCGCTGGACGATCTGCTCGAACGGCGCGTATTGGTGCGGCTCGTCGGGGTGACGCTCACCTCGCTGCAGCCGCGCGGCGCGCGGCAGGGCCGCCTGTTCGGCGCCGAAGAAGACGCGCGCGACAAGCTCTTCGAGGCGGTCGATCAGGTGCGCCGCCGCTACGGCTTCGGCGCGCTGGTCGTCGGCGCGGCGGGGGACCTGCTCGGCAAGCTGCCGCACGGCCGCCACGGCTTCCGCCTGCGCACGCCGTCGTTGACCAAGTAGTCGTTGACCAGGTCGTAGGCTGGGGGGGGCTACGTGCCTGCGGGTGTTACGGTGCTGCGGGCGCTACGGCAGCAGCGCCGCCACGAAGCTGTGCGGGTGGTTGGCCAGCAGCTGCTCGATGTGGCCAGCGGCGGCCAGGTTGCGCCGCTCGGACAAGGCCCGCAGGCCGGACGCGAGCCGCATCCCCGCCAGCAGCTCGTCGCGGAGCACGTCGCTCCAAGAGCTCGGCGCGTTCGGGAGCTCCGACAGGATGCTGTCGAAGACCACCGCCGCGAACGGGTATGCGCCGTCGCCCGTGCCGCTGTCGTCGTCCCCTGCCCGGAGCCGGCCGAGATAGGTCGACGCGGCGCGCGTGTGCGCGTCGAGCGCGACGAGCGCCAGGAAGCAGTGCCTGCTCCCCTCCGGCGCGGCTGAGACTCCGGCCGCGAGGGCCTGCCACTGCTCGATCATCAGCTCACTCTGCTTGAGCTGGCGCGCCTTGGGGCGCCGCGCGGTGGTCTTGACGTCGACGACGGCGCGCTCGCGGTCCCACCCGAAGACCCGCAGCGTCTCGCCGCCCAGCGTGATCTCGAGCTCGCCGTCGACGCAGCGGGCGGCCAGCGCCTGAGCGAACGCGTCGGCCTGCTGCGCGAGCTGCTGCAGGGCGGCGGCCCGCACGGCAGCGGACTCGTTCGACGCGTCCGACGCGAACGGCGCCAGCGCCTCGCGCCCGCCGGCGAAGTCGAGCCGCTCGAGCGCGCTGCGGAGGCCGCCGTTCGCGCGCAGCAGCGCCGCGTAGCGGTCCCAGGTGCCGGCGCGCCGCGCGGCCTCCAGCGACGCCAGCGCGGCGTCGCCGGCGTCGGCTTCGCCGCGCGCCGCGGCGAGCTCGTCGGCGACGTCCTCGGGCCAGCGGGCAGCCGGCTCCAGGCCGGCCCGCAGCGCGGCGATCGCCTCGGTGAGCGCCGCCTCGTCGCCGCTGGCGCGGGCCGCCTCGGACGCGGCCGCGAGGGCGCGGATCCGGGCGCGCGCCGTCCACGTCGAG
>CAZTQF010000158.1:0-6375 GCA_964615255.1 uncultured candidatus Brocadiaceae bacterium
CCTGCTCGACCAGCACCTCGTGAAGCTGGGCCTGCGGTTCTTTCCGGGCGGCGGCAAGCTGCCGCTCCACGAGCGGATGGAGATCGGCCCCTGCTCGGAGCCGGTCGTGCGCTCGTACCAGATGGATCGAGGCAAGATCGAGAACGACCTGCGCGAGATGAACGCCGCCGACGGGGTGACGATGATCGAGGGCGCCAAGGTCGGCGACGTCGCGCTCGCGCCGAGCGGCAGCGACGAGCCGCACCGGGTCACGTTCTCGGGTGACGTCGAGGGCGAAGTCCACGCGCGCTGGGTCGTCGACGCCACCGGGCGCCAGGCGCTGCTGCGCAAGCGCATGAAGACGACCCGCGGCTCGCCGCACCAGGCGCACGCCAGTTGGTTCCGCGTCAAGGGCAAGGTCGACCTCGAGGACATGGTCCCAGAGACCGAGACCGAGTGGCACGAGCGGCCGTGCAACACCGAGCGCTGGCGCTCGACCAACCACTTCATGGGCCACGGCTACTGGGCGTGGCTGATCCCGCTCTCGACCGGCTACACGAGCGTCGGCCTCGTGATCCACGACGACCCGCACGGCACGGCCCCGATCCAGGGCCTCGAAGCGACGATGGCGTTCCTGCGCGAGCACGAGCCGCACCTCGCCGCGCTCTGCGAGCAGTACGAGGCGGTCGACTTCCTGTGCCTGAAGGGCTTCAGCCACAACGTCGCCCGGTGCTGGTCGCCGGACCGGTGGGCGCTCGTCGGCGAGGCCGGCGCGTTCGTCGACCCGCTCTACAGCCCGGGCACCGACTTCATCGCGACGGCCAACCACTTCACCGTCGAGATGATCCGCGCCGAGCGCGCGGGCGAGGACCTGCAGGCGAAGTCGCAGCACCTCAACCTGCTCTACCGCTCCTTGTTCAACGGCTGCGCGGACCTCTACAAGGAGGCGCAGGCGGTCTACGGGCACCCGTCGGCGATGGCGACCAAGGTGTTCTGGGACAACATGCTCTACTGGTCGTTCACCTGCCACCTCGTCCACCAGGGCGTCTACCGGCTCTCTGCCGAGGACTACCAGCCGTACGGCGAGGTCGGCACGCGCTTCTTGGAGCTCGGCAACTTCATGCAGCGGTTCCTCAAGGAATGGGCCGAGCTGGTGCCCGAGGAGCAGCGCGCGGAGTTCATCGGCGCGCCGCACTACCCGTCGATCCTGGTCGACGCGCACGTCTCGACCGGCGAACGCTACACCCTCGAGGAGACGCTCGACCTGATGCGCCTCCGGCTCGAGCAGGGAGAGCAGGCGGTCGGCGAGCTGGTGCTGCGCACGGTGCAGCAGATCGGTCCGGAGGCCGCCAAGGTGCTGCTCGAGCGGAGCGGCTGGCAGGACATCGGGGTGACCATCACGCCGCACCGGCTCGAAGGTGAGGCCAAGGTCGGCCGCGCCCGCCGCGACCACTTGTCGAAGATGGCGCGCGACGTCGAGCGCACGCTCGGCCGCCAGCCGCGCCACGAGGACGCCGACAAGGCGCGCGAGCTGCTCGCCGCGTCCGCACCGGTGTGAGGCGCGTACGCCGGCGGGCCTGCGGGGGTCACTCCGGCGGCTTCTCGCCGTGCACGAGCGTCATCGTGCAGGTCGCGACGGGCTCCCCTTCCGCCGTGGTGATCGCGCCGTCGTAGTGGCTGATGGCGTCGGTGCCGCGGACCTGGTCGGCGGTGACGCGGTAGGTCTCTCCGAGCACCAGGTGCGGCGCGGTGATCTTCATCTGCCGGCAGGCGATGACCATGCCGACGCGCACGTCTCCGCCGCCGGCGTAGGCCTCCATTCCCAGGCAGGCGGCGACGCACTGCGCCATGTATTCGAGCGCCATGACCGTCTCGACCTTGCCGTCGCGCAGCAGCGGGTTGTCCTGGCGGATCGTCAGCTCGCCCACGGCGTGCTCTGGTCGCCACGACGTGAGCCGCTCGAGCGCCAGGACCGGTCGCTGATGCGGGACCAGCTCCGAGATGTCGGGGAACGGCGACGTCATGCGCGGAGGTGGGCGACGTAGCCCCGGCCCTTGCCCCGGTCCAGGCGGAGCGCGCCCGTGGCGCCGCGCTGGACCGCGTCGATCAGGTCGAGCATGCCGACCTGCGGGTTGTGCGTGAACGGCTCGGCGACGTCCGCCGGGGCGAGGTCCGAGGCGCCGCCGGCCTCGACCGAGAGCTGCACTCCGTCGCCAGGGGCCGCGGCGCGGGTCAGCACGACCGCGCCCGCCAGCATGTCCCAGTGGGGCGCGTGCTCGAGCAGGCTCCGCGGCGAGTCCTCGTCGGCGCAGACGCAGCACACCGCCTCGTGTCCGGTCGCGATCAGGCCGACGCCTTCGAGCAGCACGGCCGCCGGGGTGTCGTAGTCGGCCGCGATCGACGTGGTGTAGCCCTTGTTCTTCATCGAGATCGACAGCAGCCCGCTCGCCGCGTTGTGCACGCTCACGGTGAACACGGCGGGCGACATCGGCTCTTCTTGGCGCCACATCTGATCGAGCAGTCCGATCATCGCCGAGGCCTCCCCGATCGAAGACCCGACGATGACCGGCGTCGTCCGGGGCTCGACGCCGGCCTGCGCCAGCGCGTCGGAGACCGCGTCGCCGATGGCGCGACCCATCTGGCTCGCCCGCCTGCGGTTGACGCGGTCGAACGCCGTCCCCAGCGGCTTGCTCGACTCGTCCGCGGCGATCGGCGCGCGCGCGCGCCAGGCGGCCGCGGACGGGAACCGCGGCATCCAGAGGCCGACGCTCGCGACGCGCACCCAGAGCGCGCTCATGGTCGCGCCACCAGCAGGGACACGTTGTTGCCGCCGAAGGCGAACGAGTTGCTCAAGACGCGACGGAAGTCGCCCGTGGTCCGCTCGGTCGGGATCATCACCTGGATCTTGGGGTCGACCGGGCCGGCGCCGATGGCGGGGGGGATCCAGCCCTCCTCGATCGCGCAGGCGGCGAAGGCCAGCTCGATCGCCGCCGCAGCGCCCAGCGTATGGCCGGTGTAGGCCTTGGTGGAGACCGTGGGCACGTCGTCGCCCAGGACGCAGTGGATCGCGTTGGCCTCCGCGGAGTCGTTGAGGCGCGTGCCGGTGCCGTGGGCGTTGACGTGGTCGACGTCCTCGGCCGACCTCCCGGCGCGCGCCAGGGCCTCGCGCATCGCGGCCTGGGCGCCCAGGCCCTCGGGGTGCGGCGCCGAGATGTGGTAGGCGTCCGAGGTCTCGCCGATGCCCTCGATGAGCACGCGCGCGTCGCCCTCGCGCTCGACCAGCGCGAAGGCGCCGCCCTCGCCGATGCTGATGCCGTTGCGGTCCTCGCGGAACGGCCGGCACGGCGCGCTGTCCAGCGCCTGGAGCGCGTGGAAGCCGGTGAGCGTCATCGTGCACAGCGTGTCGAGGCCGCCGACGATCGCCGCGTCGATCGCGCCGGCGGCGATCAGCCGCTGGGCGGTCGCGAAGGTCTTCCCCGACGAAGTGCAGGCCGTCGAAGCCATCCAGGACGGACCGTCGACGCCGGCGAGCTGGCGCACCACCTTGAGCACGGCGCCGAAGGTGTGCTGTCGCTGAAAGTCGTAGTCGCGCGGAAACTTGCCGGCCTCGACGAACTGCTTGTAGGCGACCTCCGTCGTCTCGGCGCCCGCCGTCGAGGTGCCGAGCAGCACCGCGATGCGCTCTGGCCGCCATCGCTCGCGAGCGCGGCGCAGCGGCTCCTCGAGCTCTTGCAGCAGGGCATAGGCCATCTTCGCGAGCCGGGTGGACCACGCCTCCATGTCTGCAGGCAGCTCGGGCAACGCCTGGCGAACGGCGCCTGCGGCGGTCTCGAACCCGAGCGCGATCGGGTGTGCTCCGAGCCCGGAGCGGCCTTCGCGCAGGGCGTCCAGGTGGTGCTGGCGGCCGGTGCCGAGCGCGCTCAGCATGCTGTAGCCGGTCACCCGGAGAGGCTTCATCGGCTGGGGGGTCTCGGACACTCGGTGGCGCGCCTCGATTCGCAGGGTTGGCGTGGGGAAGTGGATACGGGTCAGCTGGCGGCGGAAGCGCTGCGCCGACGGCGCGCCGACAGCAGCATCTCCTGAAACGGGTTGTCGTGCCGCCAGACGTCGCCAGCGAGCACGCTCATGACGCCGCAGCGGAGCTCTTCGCCCAGGTCGCCGCCGAGGAAGTAGCTCTCGGCGAAGCGCGTGTTGTAGAAGCGCTCGACGAGCCCTGCGAAGGTCGCATAGGCGCGCTGCATCGACGTCCGGTAGGCGTCGAGGAGCCCCGCTTCGGCCTCGCGGCCGTCGCGCAGCGCGGGCGCCAAGACGTCCACCAGGTCTGCCGCGCCTCGCAGCGCGAGCGTGACGCCCGAGCTGAAGACCGGATCGAGGAAGCACGCCGCGTCGCCGGCGGCGGCGAACCGTGGACCGCAGGCGGCTTCGTTGGCGTAGCTGTAGTTGCCCACGACCTTGGTCTCCATGCGGACCGCGCCGGCTGTCAGCCGCCGGCACAGCGGTCCGGCGAGCAGGCCCTGGTCGAGGTCCGACGCGGCCAGCTTGCCCTTCGCGACCACGCCGACGCTCAGGCGGCGGTCGGGCAGCGGGATGACCCAGCCCCAGCCCTCGGGCCGCAGCATGATGCGGATGTCGAAGTCGGGGCCGAGCTCTTCGACGGCGGCGTCTTCGAAGTGTGTGTAGACCGCGCAGTGGCCGAAGCGCGTGTAGGGCGCGACCGCGTCGTGCCTGCGGGCGAGCAGGCGCGACTGACCCGAGGAGTCGATCAGATAGCGCGCTCGATAGCGCTGGGCGCGCGTCTCGGCCCACGCGTGGTCGCTGTCTGTCCCGAGGTCGGTCACGGCTTGCCGGTGCCGAACGTCTGCCCCGAGCGCCACGGCCCGATCGCGCAGCTGCGTGTCAAACCGGGCGCGGTCGACGTGCCAGGCGTGCGGGGCTGCGCCGGGCAGCGCGTCGCGGAACTCGAACGCCTGCTGCCGCTCGCTGTGTTCGCACACGAAGCGGGCCCCGCGCTTGTAGACGTAGGTGTCTTCGCGCGGCCCTACGCCGAGTCGGTCGAGCACGGGCATCAGCCCGGGCAGCAGGGACTCTCCGATCTTGGCCCGGGGGAAATCGTCCTTCTCGAGCACCAGCACCGAGAAGCCCTGCTCCGCCAGCAGCGCGGCCGCGGTCGCGCCGCCCGGCCCGGCGCCGACGACGAGCACGTCTGCGTCCAGGCCGCGCGGGCTCGGCGTTGGCGTGGCGGACGGCATGGCGTCACGCTACGGCCGCGGCGGCGGGGCGCAAGCCGCGTGCGGGGCCGCGGCTACTTGCCGCCGCCGCCGCCGGCCTGCGCCTTGAGCTGCGGCAGGATCCGCTCGATCTGCTCGGCGATGGGCGAGTCGGGCGCGATCTCCTTGGCGCCTTCGAGCAGCGCGATCGCGGCCTTTGCGTCCCGGCTCACGTCCATCGTGACCATGCCCTTGAAGAACATCGCCATCTGCTTGTGGATCGGGCTCTTCGGCGCCGCGATGACGGCGTCGAGCTTGGCCAGGGCTTCCTTGCCCCGGTTGTTCTGCATGTCGTCGGCGATCAGCTCGTTGAGCTCACGGCCGGCGGCGTCCAGCAGGCGGCGGTCCTCGAGCTGCTTGACCTTGGCCGCGTACCTGTCCTTGAGTCCGCCCTTACCGTCCGCGTCCAGCGCGACGATCTCCTTCATCAGCTCGAAGTGGTAGGCGTCCACGATCGACTCGTCGAGCTCCTTGAGACAGTCGTCGATCGCGACGGCGCGCTCGAGGCCTTGCTTCTGCATCGCGACAGCGAGGCCCGCCTGGAAGCCCGCGCCCTTCTTCTTGAGGTCTGCGAGCATGGTGTTGTAGGGCTCGGGGCCGCCTTCCTGGTAGCCGGCCTGGCCGTAGACGCGGCCCTCGTGGTCCATCAACAGGATCGTCGGGAAGCCCTGGATGCTGTAGGTCGCCTGCAGCTGCTCGTTCTGCTTGATGACCTCCTCGGTCAGGATCGACTTGTCGCGAGGGTAGTCGAGCTTGACGAGCACGAAGTGCTTGGGCGCCTCGGTCTGGAACGTCTCCTTGCCGAAGACCTCGTCGTCGAGCTTGATGCACCAGCCGCACCAGTCCGAGCCGGTGAAGTCGACCAGGAGGTCTTTCTTCTCGGCCTTTGCGCGGGCCTTGGCGGCGGCGAAGTCCTGGATCCACAGATCCTGCTCCTGTTTCTGCGCGGTCGCGAAGGAGGTGAGAAGGGACAATGTGATGGCGCAGCGCTTCATGTGTGCAGGGTCGTTCCGTCGGGGTTTCAGGGGCGCGGGATGCTACGAGCCAAAGGCCAGCTCAGGGGCCCAAACGCCGAAATGTCGCCAGCACGCGCGGAGAATCACGCGCCGCCGCTGGAACACAAGCGCCG
>CAZTQF010000159.1:0-6326 GCA_964615255.1 uncultured candidatus Brocadiaceae bacterium
CGCCAGGAAGAGCTCACGCAGGCGCTGGACGCGTTCGAGGTCAGCGATCGGCACGCATCGAGCATGCCGCGATCGCGCGCGCTATTGAACCATGACCCACTCGTTGCCGTCGGCGCCGAGGCCGCTGGTCGCGAGCGTCTCCGCGTTGATGCTGGTCGAGGCCACACCCACCAGGCCAGCGCCGGCGTCGGGTTCGGTGCTGCTGCCGTCGTAGTCGGTCTCGCGCGACTCCAGCAGCATCCCCTGCTGGTTGATGAAGAACGCGCGCTTACCGCTCTTGCCCTGCACCAGCGGCCACGCGACGCAGGTCCAGTAGCGCTGCGAGAGGAGCGGGTCGAACTGCGCTGCGTTGGCCGCGGTGGCGACGACGCCGCTGCCGTCCGCGGCCGGCAGGAACATCCGGAACCGGTAGCCCTTGAGGGTCACCCCGCCGGTGAGGTCGGTGATCGCCGCCGACTTGGACAACAGCCCGATCGCCAGCGGCGCGCCGGTGCCGCGGACCGGGTCCAGGCCGCCGAGCTCGCGCAGGGTGCCGAACTCGCTGCCGCCGTCGCTGTTGAGATCCACGATCGAGGAGGTCTGGAACTGGAACTGCGCCGAGGAGATCGCGCGCATCGTCGCGATCGCCGCGGTCTCGTTGGAGACCAGCTTGCTGCTCAAGAGGTTGGGGACGGCGATGCTCGCGATGACCGCGATCAGCGCGGTGACGATGAGCATCTCAATCAGGGTGAACCCTCGTTGGCAGCGTGCGGCAGGTGTCTTCATGCGATCGTGGCGGTCCGTAGCGGACGCCTCCGGCTATCGGATGCGGACTAGGGATCGACCTGACTCCGCGCGCGCTCCGCCCTTGCCAAGGGGGTTTGGCGCTCGGGAATTCGCCTAATGGGGCTGCACCCGACCGGCGCGCTCCGGCTCACCGACCCTTGCGGACCGCCTGCGAGCCGGCCGGCGCCGCCTCGCCGCGGGCCTCGCTCTGCCGCGCGGCCTCTGCCTTCGCCCGCTCCTCGAGCTGCAGGCGCCACCGCGCGGCGCGCTCGGGCTGCCCGACCTCGTCGGCGAGCGCCGCCATGCGCTCCAGGAAGGCGCTCGCGGTCGTGTACGGCAGCGCCGTCTCGCCCGCGGCGAACGCCACCGGCGCGCCCTCGCTGTCCCGGATCGCCTGCAGCACCCTCGGGAGCTCCGTGACCTTCAAGCGCCTGCCGGTCAGCAGCCGCTTCTCCAGGGTGTAGGCCCGAACCTCGTCCCCGAGCGCCCGCCACAGCGCCGCCAGCGCGTGCTCGGCGGCCGCGTCGTCCTGCGCGAGCTCGGCGAGCTGCGCTGTGCACTGCCTGGCGAGCTCCTCGAGCCCGGCTGCCGCCAACTGGGTGCCCACCGCCGGCAGCACCTCGCCAGCGGCGAGCACGCGGCCCTGATCGTGCCAGCCGAGCACGCGCGCGCCGACGGCGCGCAGCCACTCGACGCGGTTGGCGGAGTCCACCGAGAGCAGGTCCGCGAGCGCCGCGCGGACCTGCGTCGCGTTGCGGTTCGGGGTCCGTCCGTAGGCGTCCGGCGCCTCTCCGCACAAGAGCGGCTCCAGCTCGGCCATCGCGCCGTCCAGGTCTCCGGTCACGACGAGCGCCTTGCACAAAGCGCCGACCGTCGCGACCGCGTCGCGGTCGTAGCTGAAGCGGCCGAGCCGCGATCGACGGAGCCGCGCAATCCGCTCTTGCAGCAGCCCCACCCGCGACGCCAGCTGCGCGGGCGTCAACAGCTCCGGCCACGCCCGCAGCGCCGCCAGCATCATCGAAGCCGAGTCCTCGGTCGCGAGCTTGTCGTCGAGCATCGCCACCGCGGTCGCCTTGCCGAGGTCGTCGCCGAGGCGCGCCTGGACGTCACGGATCACCGCGCCAGGCTGCTCCTTCTGGTTGCGACGCAGGTAGCTCGGCACGCCGCTGCCGCTCGCCAGCACGCTCAGACGGTAGAGGTCGGCGGCGGCCTCCTTGCGTCCGGCGCGCGCGAGCTCGTGCGCCACGTTGCGCAGCCGCGCTTCGTCGGGCTCTTCCCGGCGCCGCAGCAAGACGTCGACGACCTCGTCGCGAACGGCGGCCGAGAGCTCGTCGCCCGCGATCGCTGCGAGCAGCCGCACGGCTTCGACCGTGCCGCCCTCGCCGCCAGCGAGCTTCGCGAGCAGCTCGCGGGTCTCGACCGCGACGTCCGCGGGCTGGGGCTGCACCTGCAGCGTCGCGGAGAGCAGGCTGCTGGAGCCGAGCTGTCCGGCGTCCTCGAGCAGCCGCCGCATCCGCGTGGCCTCGGCCGCGGCGAACGGCTGGCCGGCGAGCGCGACCAGGTCCTGCTCGGAGATCGCGATCTCGGCGGTCGGCGCCCCGATCACGAGGCGCGGGCGGCCGCTGCCGCGGCCGCGCCAGAGGCGACGGAGGTCCCGGCCCGCCCGCACGGGGTCCTTCTGCGCGAGCAGCGCGCGCGCGCGCGGCGACGCGCTGGACGCGGCCGACGATCGCCCGATGACCGAGAACAGCTGCCCGACGATCGACGAGGCCGCCGTGCGCGCAGCGGAAGTCGACGACGCCGCGGCAGGCGCAGCCGGCTTGACGGCGGCCGCCGCGCGCTCGTTGCCCAGCCCGCGCTGCAGCGACAGCAGCTGCCGGCGCCAGGACGCCGCCCGCTCGTCGTCCCGCTCGACCAGCCGCTGCAGCACATCAGCGGCGTCGACCAGGTGACCGCGGCTGCGCAGGAAGCGCGCGGCGAGCTCGAGCAGGTCGACGTCGTCGCCCCCGTCGGCCAGCTGCGCCTGCACGAACGCCACCGCGCCGGGCATCTGCGTGCGCAGCTGCCACTGCAGGTAGCGCAGCGCCTCGTGGTCAGGACGCGCCGTCAGCTTGCGCTCGACGACCGCGACCGCCTGCTCCTGCAGCCCGTCGGCCACCAGCTGCCGCACGGCGGCGTCGAGCTGACGGCGATCGAGGCCCTTGGGCCGGTTGGGCACGACCCCGACGAGGTCGTCGCGGGTCATCATCGCCGGGATCCCGTCTTCGAGCATCCGCGCGACGGCCGCGCCGTCGCCGAGCTCGGCGACGATGTGCAGCAGCCGCAGCCACTCGCGGTGCTTGCCGCCCATCGACATCACCGCCTCCAGGCGCAGCCGCATCAGGCGCTGGCTGCCGAGGGTAGACGTCGCGAGACCGGCGCGGTCCCGGGCGCGCTTGTCCGCCTGCTCGAACTCGCGGCGGAACACGCCCGCGTACCAGCTGAGGAAGCCGTCGCTCAGCGGCTCCGGGAGGAAGTTGGCGCCCTCGGTCAGCACGTTGAGCCGCTGGCTCCTCGGCGCCGCGGTGTAGAGCTCTCGGACCAGCGGCGCGCGGCGCGCCACCGGCAGGTAGTGCAGCAGGTTCATGCTGCGCAGACCGAACTGCTCCTGGGCGCTGTTGGCGACCTCGCTGCGCAGCATGTCCTCGATGCGCACCGGGTCGAGCCCGAAGTCGCGCTCGGCCTCGAGCTCGTACTGCAGCGTCACCAGCGCCTTCGGCCCCTTCGCCGCCATCCGCTCCACGCGGTAGCTGAGCAGCCGCTGACGCAGGGTCGGGTCGAGGCGCGACGCGAGGTTGAGCACGGTGTTGGCGCTCTCGCGCGCCTGCACGACCCGCTGGCGCGGGCTCATGCTCGCCAGGATCCGCACGCCCGCGCGCGCGATGCGCTCCGCGGCGTCGTCGGCGCCGACGAGCACGCAGGCGCCGAGCAGCAGCGGCACGCTCTGCACGTTGGAGAGGTCGATCGCGGCCGCGTCGACGTTGCCCAGCATCGCGCGCAGCTCCCCGCGCCGATCGACGAGCATCGGCAGGACGTTGGCGGCCGCGAGCGCGGGCGCCAACGGCCCGTCGCCGATCGGTCCGCCTCGCAGCCACGCGAACGCCGGCGAATCGGAGAACTCGCCGTGCTGCAGCAGGCGCGCCGCCGCGACGTGGAACCCGCGCGCGGCGCGGTAGCCGATGCTCGCCTCGGCCAGCGCCCGGTCGGTCGGGAAGCGGTCGAGCAGCGCCGCGTCGACCGCGTCGCTGACCGGCAGCTGGCGGAAGCACAGGCTGAGCCGGCGCAGGGCCTCGGCGCGGGCGCGCAGGCGCGGGAACTCCGCCAGCGTCTGGACCGCCCCGTCGGGGGCTGCGCCGAGCTCCGCGAGCTCGCGCTCGGCGTCCGCGGCGAGGGCCGCCACGTAGACGGGCGCGTCGCGCTCCGGCATCGTGACCAGCAGGCCCTCGATCAGCTTGGGCAGGGTCTGCTGCAGCGCGTCGACGTTGCGCTGGCCGCCGTAGATGGCCGTGAGGTCGTCCGGGTCCGGCTCCTCGGCGGACTCCACGTGCACGCGCGTCGCCGTCTGCTGCAGCGCCGAGGCGAGACCCTGCCGATAGACCTCGAACGCGGCGCGGTCTCGGCCGACGAGCTCCTCCAGCCGCGCGATCTTGGCCATCAGCGCCACGTCGGTCACGTCGACCGACAGCAGCCGCCGGTAGAACTGCAGCGCGGGCTCGTAGCGCTCCGCCTGCTCCAGCACGGCGGCGGCCTGCCGGTTCACCTCGGCGCGGTCGAGCAGCTCGGCCGCGCGCGAGAACGTGCGCATCGCGTCCGGGACGGCGTCGGCGTGCAGGAACACAGCGGCGAGGTCCATGAAGACCTGCGGCGGCACGACCTCGCCCTGGCCGAGCAGGCGGCGACCGATCATCACGTAGGGCTGGTAGTCCCAGTCCTCGCTGATGCGCAGCTGCCGGCTGCCGCCGAACACGACCCGCGCGTTGCGATCCAGCGACCGGATCTTGCCGAGGATCTCGCGGAGCAGCGCGGTGCGGCGCTCGCCGGCCACCGGGATGCCGGCGGTGAGCGTGCGGATCGACATCGGCATGTCGTTCAGCTCTTCGGCGAGGTCAGCGGCGAGGCGGTGCAGGTAGAAGCGGTGCGAGCGCTCGGCGAGCCGCTCGAGGGTCACCCGCATGGCCCACTCGACCAGCTCGTCGGGCACCTGGGTCTGCTGCTGGGCGCGCAGGTTGAGGATCCCGTCGATCGCGATGGTGAACAGGTCGTCGCGCGCGGCCGTCGCGGCGAGGTACTGGAAGCGGCGCGCCGCCTCCATCTCGCTGCCGGTCTCGCGCATCAGGTTGGCGACCAGCAGGTGCGTGTCGATCCGGTCCGGGTAGCGGCCGAGCCCCTTGGTGTAGCTCAGCAGCGCGCGGTCGGTGAGGCCCGCGAGCTGGAAGATGCCGGCCTCGAACTCGTCGGCGATGCCGCCGTCCTCGGCCGCGGCGCGCAGCTTCGGCAGGTTCTCGATCGCCTGCGCGCGGCGGCCGCGCTCCAGGCGGCTCAGCGTCAGCTCACGCATGTGCTCGACCCGGTTGTCCGGATCGCGCTCGATCAGCTGCTCGATCAGCTCCTCGTATTCGCGGTAGTCCTGACACGCGAGGTAGATCGTCGCCTTGCGGCGGATCAGGTCGAGGTCGGCGACGTCCTGACCTTGCAGCGCCTGCTCGGTGATCTCGGTCGCGGCGGCGGAGTCCCCGACCTTGATGTAGAGCCGGACCAGCAGCTCGACGTCGGTCGTGTCGGCTTCGCCGGCGTCGAGGCGGTCCTCGAGCTCGATCGCGATCTTGGCGAGCACGCCGAGGCGCGAGGCCACGGTCATCATGCGGTCCTCGACGTAGCGGCCGCGCGGCGTGCTGCGCACCCGGGTCCACAGCGAGCGCCAGACCGCGAGCGCGTCCTCCTCCCGGTCGACCTTCGACAGCAGCAGCGCGTACTTCATGTCGAGGTCGGTGCCGAGGAAGCCGTCGTACGCGGCGCGCATCCGGTCGAGCACGCCTACGGCGCGGTCGAGGCGGTCGATCCGCTCGTAGATCCCGGCGACCTCACTCAGCACGCTGTCGCGTCCGTCCGCCGACGCCTCGATCTCGTCGAGCATCGCGGTGGCCTCCTCGAACCGGCCGCGGTCGACGCGCAGCTTGACGATGAACATCTGCGCCGCGCGACGCAGGCCCTCGTCCCGGCTGGCGAGCTCTGCCCGCTGCTCGGCGAGGTCGTCGAGGCCGAGCTCCATCAGCGAGAACGCGGCGTCGAGCTGCGCCTGCGCGTCCTGGGCGTCCTGCCCGTAGGTGCTCCACGCGCCCCGGGCCCGGTCGCGGTCGCCGCTCTCCAGGTAGTGCCGGCTCAGCCCGCTGCGCCACTCGAGGTTGTCGGGCTCTGCCTGGATCAGCTCCTGGAACTGCGCCACCAGCACCTCTTCGCGGCCGGTCTCGCGGCAGATCTCGAGCAGCTGCCGCCGCAGCGCCGGCGTCCAGGCTCCGTCGCCC
>CAZTQF010000160.1:0-6263 GCA_964615255.1 uncultured candidatus Brocadiaceae bacterium
ATGCCGGCCTCGTGTCGCAGGGTGTCGCGCGCGCCGAGGCCGATCGGCGTCAGGCCGGCGTCTCCGCCGGCGGCGAGGAAGGCGTTCCAGACGGTCTCCTCGTGGCCGCTCGGGATGTAGGCCTCGAAGCCGTCCTCGCCGGTGTAGCCGGTGCGCGAGAGCGTCATCGGGACGCCGCACACCTCGGTCTCCATCCAGGCGTAGTAGCCGAGCGCGGCGAGGTCGCCCGAGCACAGCTGCTGCGTGATCTCCTGGGAGCGCGGCCCCTGGATCGCGATCATGCCGAGCGACTGCGTGCAGTCCTCGACGATGCAGTCGAAGTCCGCCGCGACGGCGTGCATGCGCTCGAGGTCGCGCTGCGCGTTGCCCGCGTTGATCACCACGAAGAAGCCGTCGTCCGCCGGGTTGCGGTAGAGCAGGATGTCGTCCTGGGTGAGGCCGTCGTCGTCGAGGATCAGCGCGTAGCGGATCCGGCCCGGCTTGATGGACGCGGCGTCGTTGGTCTGCAGGCGCTGCAAGAAGGCCTCGGCCTCGGGGCCGTGCACCTTGACCCGCCCCATGTGGCCCAGGTCGAACAGCCCGGCGCGCTCGCGGACGGTGTTGGCCTCTTCGAGGATGCCGCGGTACTGGACCGGCATGTTCCAGCCGGCGAACGGCACCATGCGGGCGCCGGCGGCGGCGTGGACGGACTCGAGCGCGGTGGTCTGCATCGGGGCGGGAAGTCTAGGATTGGCGCGCTCGCGAGCCAAGCATTCCGGCAGCAGGCCTCAGGGCGCGTCGGCCGCCACCAGGGCCAGCACGGTCTGCCCCGCCTTGAGCGTCGTCGCTTCGTTTGCGGTCACGATCTCGAGGCGCCGGTCGCCGCCGATCACGAACAGCGGCCGCGCGCGGTCGCCGTATTCTTCGCGGTAGGACTCGGGGCCGAACTTGTCGGTCAGCTTGGTCGCGCGGATCCGCGCTCCCTGCTGCAGGGCGTCGCGCAGCGCGTGCACGTCCAGGTCGTCGGCGAACAGCGTCCGGCCCGGCGGGACCTCGTGCCCGGCCGCGGCCGCGCGCGGCGCGGCGCGGAACAGGTGGGGGCGCCCGAACGTCGGCACGAACTGCTCGACCGCCAGCCGGTTGACCTCGTCGCTGGGCGTCAGCGCGAGCAGGTTGCCGATCCCGTCGAGGTCTACCTCCTCGGAGAAGCGGTGCGACAGCACGCTGCCGTGAAACGTCGGCAGGCCGCTGGTCCGCGCCGCCGCCGTGTGCGCCGGGTTGGTGTCGACCAGCAGGACGTCGAAGTCCTGCTCCTGCAGCGCGCGGCCCAGCTCCCGGCCGAGCGCGTCGGCGCCGACGATCACCGCGCCCTGCGGGTCGGCCTGCGCCGTCCCGAGCGCGCGGGCGAGCGGCCGGGCGCCGAAGCCGTAGGCCAGCACCGTCAACACGATGGCCGGGAACACGAGGGCCAGCACCTCTTGGCCGCCCGGGACGCCGTAGTGGTCGAGGTGCAGCGAGAACTCCGAGCTGACCGCTGCCACCACGATCCCGCGCGGCGCCATCGCCATCAGGAACGCTCTCTGTCTCCAGGCGAGCGACGTGCCCAGCGTGCTCAGGAGCACGGCGGCGGGCCGCACCACCAGGATCAGGGCGCCGGTGAAGGCGACCGCGAGCGCGCCGAGGCCGGTGAGCGTCGACAGCTCGAGCCTCGCAGCGATCGTCACGAACAGGAGCGCCAGCAGCATCGTCACGACCGGCTCGTGCCACTCGAGCAGGTGCTCTACGTCGAGCTTGTCGCGGTTGGCGAGCACGATGCCCACCACCGTCACCGCCAGCAGCCCCGCTTCGGGCTGCAGCGTGTTGGCGAGCGCGAACGACAGCCCGACGGTCCCGAAAGTCACCGGGACGTGCAGCCGGTCGGGGATCGCGAACCGCTCCAGCCCCTGCGCGAGCAGCCAGCCTGCGCCGTAGCCGAGGCCGCCGCCGTAGAGCACGGTCTTGCCGATGCCCTGCGCGATGTCGGCGACGCTGCCGTGACCGGTGAGCCCCTCGAGGACCAGCAGCGCGAGCACGGCGCCGATCGGGTCGATCAGGATCCCCTCCCAGCGGAGGATGGGGCCCAGCGGCCTCTGCGGCCGCACGTGCCGCACCAGCGGGATCACCACCGTGGGGCCGGTGAGGACCAGGATGGCGCCGACCAGCAGGGCGACCTCGAACGAGACGCCGACGATCCACAGCGCGGCGAGCGTCGTCAGCGCCCAGGTGACGCCGGAGCCGATGACGCACAGCCGCACGACGACGCTGCCCGCCCCGCGGATCTCGCGCAGCCGCAGGGTCAGGCCGCCTTCGAACAGGATCACGCCGACGGCGAGCGAGACGAGCGGGCGGAACAGCTCGCCGAAGGTCTGCTCGGGGTGGAACCAGCCAAGGAGCGGGCCGGCGGTGAACCCCGCCAGCAGCAGCAGCAGGATCGCGGGCACCTTCAGCCGCCACGCGAGCCACTGCATGCCCGCGCCGGCGCCGAACAGCAGGGCGATCGTCAGCAGCGGGTTCGAATCGGGCATCCGCCGCCCAACTCTCGCCGCAGCGCAGGGACGCTACAAGGGTCAGGCACCTCAGCCGCCCAGGCGGCGGGCCAGCTCGTTCAGGTTGCAGCGCGTGATCTCGCGGCGGTCGATGGGCCGCCGCAGCTCGAAGCGGCGGCGCTCGGAGGCCGAGGAGAAGTCGTCGCGCGTCACCGAAGCGTCGGGCGGCAGCGGCGGCAGCACGTCGTCGTGCGCGCGGTCCTCGCCGCTCGAGGAGGAGGGGCGAGCGCCGTGGTCGAGCAGCTCCCGGTCGTCGGCGTTTGTACCGAGGTCGGCAGCGAGCGCCTCGCCGCTCTGCTGGCCCGCGTCGCCCGTGGGCCTATGTGGCGGAGCGGACTCGGCCGTGCCCCAGGTCGCGCGTTCTCCGCGCGCGATGGAGTCGTGCACCGGCCGGCGCAGGTTGCCGGCGTCCAGCCGGGTGCCGGCGAGCCGGGGCTCGAACAGCTCCAGCGGGTGCTGGAGGCGGGCGAAACGGACGGGGTCCGTGCGCCGCGCGTGTTCGAACTCCCGGCGCCAGCCGGCGTAGTCGCCGCGGTCGAAGGCGATCCTGCCGAGCACGACGTAGGCGCGGAAGTCGGCGCCGCGGATCATCAGCACGCGCTCGAAGTGGCGCCGAGCGGCATCCGCCCTGCCGAATTGGTAGGCGGCCCAGCCGAGCAGCGCGTGGGCGCGCGCGCGGATGCCTGCAGTCCTTCGACTCCTCGGTGCCATCGGCGCGTCACGCTAAATCAGGTCGCATCGGACGGCAAGTCCCGCCGCGGCTCCCTCGCCGCCAGCCGCTGGCCCTGGCGATCGCTCCGTCCCGCGGGCTCCAAGCGCGGGCCGCCGTGCTCAGGGTCACGCCTGCCCTGGTCGATAGGAGCCCCGGACCGTCCGCGAACCGCACCGAGAAACGCCCATGGCACTACGAGGGGATCTTGCCAGTGTTGACCTGGCCCAGGTGTTCCAGATGCTGGCCCTCAACAAGAAGGTCGGCCTGCTGAGCATCCAGTCGGCGACGCAGCGCAAGGTGCTGTACTTCGACCCCCGCGGCGTGACGGTGCACCACGACGCGCTCCTGATCGTCGAGAAGGTCGCAGCCGCGCTCGTTCGCACCGGCCGGCTCGACGCGGAGGCCGTCGAGGAGGTCCGTGAGCACGCCGTGCGCGAAGGTCACGCGCTGGTCGACAGCCTGCTGGCAGGCGGCTACCTGCAGGCCGCCGAGCTCGAGGAGCAGTTCCGGCTGCAGCTCGAGGAGGAGATCTACGAGCTGTTCTTCTGCCGGGACGCGAAGTTCGCGTTCTACGAAGGCGTGACCGAGCTCGAAGGGTGCGACGGTCACGTCGACGAGCGCTACTTCTTCAACTGTGACAGCGTGATCATGGAGGCTGCCCGCCGCATCGACGAGTGGGCCTACATCACCGAGCGCGTGCCGAGCATGTCCGAGGTGTACTTTGCGCGGGACGAGGAGCTCACCGAGGACGGCTACGGCCCCGACGCGCCGGCGATCTACGAGCTGCTCGACGGTCGCCGCGACGTCGCGCGGGTCGCGGCGCTCACGGGCCTGACGACGTTCCAGGTCTGCAAGCCGCTCTCGCAGCTGCTGGACGCCGGCCTCGTTGATCCCGTCGCCGACGAGGAGCTCGTGCCGCTCGCGGACGAGTGCCGGGCGCTCGGTCGGCTCGAGGACGCGCTCTCGCTCTACGAGCGCGCCGTCGAGGTGGGGGCCGGCGTCCCCGAGACGCACGCGCTCGCCGCAGACGCCTACCGCGAGGCGGAGGACTTCGACGCAGCGGTCCGGCACCTCGAGTCCGAGGCAGCGCATCGCACCGACGCCGGCGACTACGCCGGCGCTGCGCGATCCCTGAACGAAGCGCGCCTGCTGCTGCCGACGCACCTCGGCGTCCGCGAGCGGCTGGTCACGCTGTGCCTGAACGAGCGCGCCGCCGGCGTGAAGGGCTTCGACCCTGTCTCAGAGGGCAAGCAGCTGGTCGAGCTGCTGACGTCGCTCGGCGATCTCGAGCGGGTGCGCGCGCTCCTGGAGCAGCTCCTCCATGCCGCCCCTGGCGACCCGGAGCTCAAGAAGGCGCTCGTCAACGTCCACATCCGCGCCGGGGACCAGAAGCGGGTCGTGCAGCTCTACGAAGCGATCGCCGACGACCTCGTCGAGCAGAACAAGCCGCTCGAGGCCGTCAGCTACCTGCAGAAGATCCTGCTGCTCGATCGTGGCCGCGCGGACATCGCTGAGCGGGTCCGCAGCCTCTACGAGTTCGACGAGCGCGCCCGCCGTCGAGGACGTTCGCTGCACGCGCTCGCGGCGCTGTTCTGCCTGCTGGTCCTGCTCGGGATCGGCTACTGGTTCTACGACCAGCGCGCCGAGGAGGACCTCGCGGAGATCGACGTCACCGCGCTGGTCGCGGCGGAGGACTTCGCCCTGGCGAAGGCGCGCTACGCGGAGTTCATCGCGACGCACCCGCTGACCACCTCGGTGGCTGAGGCCGAGGCGGAGCTGCAGAAGATCGAGTCCGCGCAGCAGATGTTCGACGCCCGCATCGCGTCGGAGCGCGCCGCGGCGGCGGCGCGGCTCCGCGCGCTCCGCGATCGCTACCGCGCGGCCTGGGCCGCGCACCGCGAGGAGTTCTCGGCGGGTCGACCCGAGCAGGCGATGGCGCGCGTCATCGAGGCGCGTGGCCTGGTCCGCGAGGCCGGCCAGCCAGAAGACCTGGAGTGGGCGCGCGCCCAGAAAGTCCAGCAGGTCTGGCAGCACTTCCGCGACTACCTCGAACGCGCGCGCGAGCTCGGCCGACGCTACGACGAGCTGCTCGCGGCAGGCGCGTACGCGGACGCGCGCGCGGTCGCGCTGGAGCTGCACGAGGACTTCGGGCAGACCACGCAGGGCAGGCGCGCGCTCGTGCCGGTCGTCGTCACGACGCGGCCCGAGGGCGCCGCGCTGCTGCACGACGGCCAACCGCTGACGCGCTCGGTCGACGGCGAGCCCGAGGCGGTGACCACGCCTGGCGTGGTGCTGTGCGGCGCCGACGGGGCGCTGCGGCTCACGGCGCGGCTCGAGGGCTTCGAGGACCGCGACCTCGTGGTCCGCGGCCTCGAGCACGCCGAGGTGGCCGCCGTGATGCAGGTCGTGCCGACGCGGCAGATCTCGTTCGGCGAGCAGCCCCAGACCGGGGTCGGGTGCGGCGGCGGCTGGCTCGCCGTGGGCCTGCGCGGCGGCCGGCTGGGCATCGCCCGCACCGACGGCCAGGACGTCCAGGTGCGCGCGCTGGGCGAGCTGCGCTCCGTGCACTCCACGCCGGTCGTGGCGGGCGGCCGCGTGTTCTTCGTCAGCAACGAGCGCACGCTCGAGTGCGTCCCGGTCGCTCCCAGCGTCCGCTGTCAGGGCTGGCCCGTGCCGCTCGACGCGGACGTCGTCGCGCCCCTGACGGTCGCCGACGGTCGGGTGCTGGCCGTGGACAGCGAGGATCGGCTGTCGTGCTGGGAGCAATCCTCGGCGCGGCTGCTCTGGCGCGTCGACCTGGGCGCGGCCCCGGCTTCGGCGCCGACGGCCACGCGGCGGCAGCTCCACGTCGGCGTCGCAGACGGCCGCGTCTTGACGCTCGACCTCGCCGACGGCGCGGTGCTCGGGACGCTGCGCGCGCCCGCGGCGGTCACCACGCAGGTTCACGTCCAGGGAGATCGCATGCTGTTCGGCTGCGCCGACGGTCA
>CAZTQF010000161.1:0-6245 GCA_964615255.1 uncultured candidatus Brocadiaceae bacterium
CGGCGCCGAGATCTCGCCCTTCTTGATCAGCTCGTTGACCGCGAGGCCGAACCTGGCGCGCTCGCCGTAGCCGAGCCAGAGGATCCGCGACGGCAGGCCCTGCCAGGCGATCTTCTCCTGAGCCTTCTTGATCCAGGTGCACAGCGACTCGTTGTCCGAGAACATCTCGAGCGCCAGCTCGTCGGTGCGCTGGATGTCCTTGGGGTCGCCCGAGAGCGCGACCCAGCGGAACGGGCCGCGACCGTGGCAGAACAGCGGCCGGATGTACTCGGGGATGAAGCCCGGGATCCGGAACGCCTCGGCGATCCCGTGGTCGCGCGCCTCCGTGCGCACGTTGTTGCCGTAGTCAAAGGTGATCGCGCCCTTCTCCTGCAGCTCGAGCATCAGCGCGACGTGCCGCGCGCAGGTCCGGCCGGACTCCTCGAGGTAGTGCTTGGGGTCCTGCTCACGCAGCACGTTGGCCTCCTCGACCGACATGCCGTCGGGGATGTAGCCGACCAGCATGTCGTGCGCCGAGGTCTGGTCGGTGAGCATGTCGGGGACGACGCCTGCGTCCCGGATCGTCTCGAGCAATTCCGTCGCGTTGCAGCAGACGCCGATCGACCACGCCTGGCCGGCAGCGGCCTTGGCCTGCGCCGCGGCGAGCGCCTGCTTGGGGTCGTCGATGCGCTCGTCGAGGTACTTGGTCTCGAGGCGCTTGTCGATGCGCCAGCCCTCGACGTCGGCGGCGAGGCAGACGCCGCCCGCCATCGTGATCGCGAGCGGCTGCGCGCCGCCCATCCCGCCGAGGCCGGCGGTGACGACGAGGCGGCCCTTGAGGTCCGAGCCGTAGTGCTTCTTGCCCGCGGCGACGAACGTCTCGTAGGTGCCCTGCACGATCCCCTGGCTGCCGATGTAGATCCAGCTGCCCGCGGTCATCTGGCCATACATGATCAGCCCGAGCTTGTCGAGGCGGCGGAACTCGTCCCAGTTGGCCCAGTCGCCCACGAGGTTGCTGTTGGCGATCAGCACGCGCGGCGCGTCCGTGTGCGACTTGAAGACGCCGACGCACTTGCCGGACTGCACCAGCATGGTCTCGTCGGGCTGCAGCCTGCGAAGGGTCGCGAGGATCTTCTCCAGCGCCTCGTGGTTGCGCGCAGCCTTGCCGAGGCCGCCGTAGACGATCAGGTTGTCGGGGTCCTCGGCGACCTCGGGGTCGAGGTTGTTCTGGACCATCCGGTAGACGGCCTCGATCTGCCAGTTGGCGCAGGTGAGCTCGGTCCCGCGAGGCGCGCGGTAGCCGGAGGTTCCAGTCGTCGTCATGCTGGTAGCGTCGCAACCGGATGCGTCGCGCGCAACCGCCTCCGGAAGTGCGGACAACTTGACCCCGGACGAGCGCGGGCCGCGGCTCAGACGGCCAGCGGGCCGATCTTCTTCTCGACCGCCGCCACCAGCGCGCCGTCCACGATCAGCTGCTCGGCCGCGGCGAGGTCGGGCGCGAGGTAGCGGTCGCGGTCGAGGCCCTGGACCCGCCGGCGCAAGGCGCGGTGCGCCGCAGCGACGCCGACGCCCGGCCGCAGCCGCGCACCCAGGTCGAGGCCCTGCGCCGCGCAGAGCACCTCGATGCCGAGCACCTTGGCCGTGTTGGCGGCGACGCGGTCGGCGTGTCGGGCCGCGATCACGCCCATCGAGACGTGGTCCTCGCGGTTCGCGCTGGTCGGGATGGTGTCGACGCTCGCCGGGTGCGCCAGCGTCTTGTTCTCGCTGGCGAGCGCGGCGGCGACCACCTGCGGGATCATGAAGCCGGACTCCAGCCCGGGGTCCTTGGCCAGGAACGGCGGCAGGCCGGAGATGTCGGGGTTGACCAGCTGCTCGACCCGCCGCTCGCTGATGTTCGCGAGGGTGCTGACGCCGACCTTGACGAAGTCGAGCGCCTGGCTGACGGGTTGGCCGTGGAAGTTGCCGGCGGAGATCACGTCGCCCTTGAACACCAGCGGGTTGTCGGTCACCGAGTTCGCTTCGGTGACCAGGACGTCGAGGCCGTAGCGGACGGCGTCCTTGGCGGCGCCGTGCACCTGCGGCGCGCAGCGCAGCGAGTAGGCGTCCTGGACCTTGTCGCAGTCGCGGTGGCTCTGCATCACCTCGCTGTCCTGCAGCAGCGCGCGCAGGTTCTCCGCGGTCGCCCGCTGACCCTCGTGCGGCCGCACCTCGTGCACGCGCGGGTCGAACGGCCGCTCGCTGCCGCGCAGCGCCTCGACCGTCATCGCGCAGGCGATGTCTGCCGCGCGGCACAGACGCATCGCGCCGTCGACGACGAGGCACCCGATCGCGGTCATGATCTGCGTGCCGTTGATCAGCGCAAGGCCCTCCTTCTCGGCGAGCCGCAGCGGCGCCCGCTTCAGCTTCCGCAGCGCCGCCGCCCCTGAGATCACCCGCCCTTCGTGGTGCACCTCGCCGCACCCGATCAGCGGCAGCGCCATGTGGCTCAGCGGCGCGAGGTCGCCGCTCGCCCCGACCGAACCCTGCGACGGAATCACCGGGATCATGCCGGCGTTCCAGAGCGCGACGGCCTGGTCGATCAGCGCCTGCCGCACCCCCGAGCTGCCGAGCGCGAGGTTGTGGATGCGCAGCGCGAACGCGAGGCGACTCTGCGCCAGGGAAAGCGGTTCGCCGACGCCCGTCGCGTGGCTCAGCAGCAGGTTTTGCTGCAGCGTCCCCAGCTGCTCGTCCGCGATGCGCACGCCCGCGAGCTTGCCGAAGCCCGTGTTGATCCCGTACATCGTGGCGCCCTTGCGAACCGCGCGGTCGACCACGGACCGGCAGGCCGCCACGCGCTTCTTGCTCCGCTCGGTGAGCCCGACGCGGTTCTTGGGGCGGCTCAGCGCGACGAGCGTCTGAAGCGGGAGGTCGGCTTCGCCGAGGAGGATCTTGGCCACGCGCCGAAGCTATCCCCAGACCGGGGCGCCTGCCAAGCGCGCAGGCCGGGCGCTAGCGCGACGCCGACTCGAGGGCCAGCGGCGGCGCCGACGGCACCAGGAAGAAGCGACCGATCGCGACCTCGAACCGCGAGCCGTCCTCGCGCTCGAAGGTGTAGGAGCCCTCCATCGTCCCCCACGAGGTCTTGAGCGGGCAGTAGCTGACGTAGCTGTAGCTCTCGCCGCCGGCGAGGTGTGGGTATTCGCCGACGACGCCGCGGCCGCGCACCTCTTCGCGGTCGCCGTCGCCGTCGACGATGACCCAGTGCCGGGAGAGCAGGCGCGCGCTCTCTGTGCCCACGTTGGTCATCGTGACCTGGTAGCGGAACACGTAGCTCGTCGGCTGGTCGCCGTCTGGCTCACGGAACTCGTGGGGCAGGATGTCCTGCGGCAAGAACTCGGCCGCCGCGTACACGCGGATCCCTGCCGTGATCATCTCGGAGTGCGGACTGCTCATGGTGGTGTGGCTCGCGGCCGGGGGCTCCGCGCGCCGGTGTGGTGCCTGCAACATAGACAGGCCCCACAGAAATGCGAGGGGCCCGGGAGCCGACCGGGCGCGCCCGGAGCTAGTGGCCGTGGGCCTCGCCGCCCCGCTCGAAGCGCAGCGTGGTCGCTCCCGACACCAAGTCGAAGCGGTCTGCTTGCACGGTGCCCTGCCACGAATCCCCCTTGTCACCGTCGAGGATGCGACCGGTCACCACCAGCGATCCGGTCGCGCCGTCGAAGCGGTAGGTGGCCTTCGGATGGGTGTGCGTCCCGTCCGCCTGCGGCCTCCCGTGAACGCTCATTTTTTCGCTATAGCCGTCGAAGGTAAGCGTCATTCCGCGCCCGCCCTCCGCGAGGACCTCCGACCAGTTGCCGGCCATCGGGCTCGGGGGGACGTCCGGACCGCACGCGGCCAGGAGCACAGATGCCAAGAACGCCAGCGCCGAGAAGCTCTTCATGCTGTCGGCATTGTGCAGCGCCTCGCCGCTGTTGGAAGCGCCGCGGATCTGCCCGCGTGGAAATCTGCATCCTCGGCGGCTGGTCGAAGCCCACGCGGCTACGTTGCCGCGATGGCAGAGGCGCGATGCTGATCCGTCACGCGGTGCTGGAGCAGATCCGGAACGGCGACGTCACGCTCCAGTTTCGACGCTGGCGGCGTCCGACCGTCAAGGAGTCCGGCACGCTGCTGACCAAGGTCGGCCAGCTGGAGATCGAGGCCGTCGACCTCGTCGACTTCGCGGCGATCACGCGCGCCGACGCGCGCCGCGCGGGCTACGCGGACCTGGCCGCGCTGCGCTCGGAGCTCGACGCGCGCGACGGCGAGGTCTACCGCGTGCGCCTGCGCTACCTCGGCGACGACCCGCGCGCGAAGCTGCGCGCCGAGGTCCCGCGCGGCGCCGCGCTGCAACAGCTCGCCGACGAGGTCCGCGCGTTCGACCGCCGGAGCCGGTGCGGGCCGTGGGCGGTCGACGCCCTGCGCGCGATCGCGGCGCGGCCGGCGGTCCGCGCCGGAGACCTCGCGGACGCCGCGGGCATGGAGCGCAAGGACTTCAAGGCGCGCGTCCGCAAGCTCAAGATGCTCGGGCTGACCGAGAGCCTCGCGATCGGCTACCGACTCTCGCCGCGCGGCGTCGCCGTGCTCGAAGCCCTCGAGCGCTAGCGGGCGACGGGCCGCCGCGCCTTCACAGCACGGCGACCGGGTCGGCGGCCTCGACGTGCCCGCGCTCGTTCCGGCGGAGGCCGCAGGCCGCCACCGCCGGATCGTGCGTGAAGAACAGGCGGCCCGAGCGGTCGACCAGGTCGTCGAGCAGCGCGACCTTCTCGTCGATCAGCTGCTCCGGGTAGCGGTCGTAGCCCATCGTGATCGCGCGGCGCACCCACGGGACCCCGGGGATCAGGTCGGCGCAGAACACCAGCGGGCCGCGCGCGGTCGCGACTTCGGCCAGCAGCATCCCGGGCGTGTGCCCGTCGCTGCGGTGCAGTCGGTAGCCGTCACCGAGCACCTCGCTGCAGGCGCCCTCGACGCGCTCCAACCGCCCGGTGGACTCCAGCAGCCCCGGCAGCTCGGGGATGAAGCTCGCGCGGTCCCGCGGGTGCGGACGCAGGGCGCGCTGCCAGGCCTCCTCGCCGACGACGTAGCTCGCGTTCTCGAACACCAGCGCCGGCGGCGCGCCTTCACGGTAGGACGCGAGCACCCCGCCCGCGTGGTCGAAGTGCAGATGCGACAGCACCACCACGTCGACGTCCGCGGGCCGGACGCCGCGCGCCTTGAGCTGCGCGAGCAGCACGTGCTCGGCCTCCTGCACGCCGAACCGCTCCCGCATCGCCGGCGAGAAGAACGCGCCGATGCCCGCCTCGAAGAGGATCGTCCGGTCGCCGTCCTGCACCAGCAGGCAGCGACACGCGAGGTCGATGCGGTTCTGATCGTCCGCGGGCGCCCAGCGCTGCCACATCGCCTTCGGCGCGTTGCCGAACATCGAGCCGCCGTCGAGCTTCTGCGAGTTGCCCAGCACCGATGCGCAGGTGCGGGTCATCGGCCGGCCTCGTCGCGGAGCCTGCGCAGCACCTCGGCTGCGACGCCTGGGAACTTGACGCCCTCGAGGTTGCAGAGGATCGCGACGCCGACGCCGGCGTCCGGCAGCATCTGGAGCGTGGTGCTGACGCGGCTCTGCGCCCCCGTGTGTCCGACCTGCAGCGCGCCATCGAGCTCGCCGACGCGGAAGCCCATGCCGTAGCCCGTGCGCTCGCCCGCGGCAGTCTGCTGGCTGGTCCACATCTGCCGCAGCGTCGCCGAGGACACGAGCTTGCCCGCCAGCAGCGCCGCCCCGAACCGCGCCAGGTCCGGCGCCGAGCTGCACAAGCCGCCGCCGCCGAGCTTGTAGCTGCTGTCCATCAGCCGGCTGTTGCAGAGCGTCTCCCCGAACCGGAAGTAGCCCTGCGCGCGGTGCGGGATGAGCCGCCGCTGATCGTCGTCCTGCAGGGTCGCAGCGCCCGCGACCGCCGCGACGCGCGCCGCGACCACGGACGCCATCGGCGCGTCTCGGAGCGTCTCGACCGTCGCCGCGATCAGGTTGAAGCCGTAGGTCGTGTAGAGGTAGAGGCTCCCCGGCTCGTGGAGCAGCGGGTCGGCGGCGAACCGACCGAGCGAGGCCCGCTGGTCGGGGAAGCGGCGCGTGCTCTCCCCCTCGCCGCGGTAATGCCGGACCCCGCCGAGGTGCCCGAGCAGCTGCCGCGTCGTCACCGGCCAGCGCTTCTTCGGCCAACCCTCCACGAGGCCGCACAGGTCGCGGTCCAGGTCCAGCGCGC
>CAZTQF010000162.1:0-6240 GCA_964615255.1 uncultured candidatus Brocadiaceae bacterium
GCCTATCGACAGACGTCGGCGGCGCCGTCCGAAGACTACCGGGCAGATCCCGACAACCGGCTGCTGGCGCGCGGGTCGCGCTTCCGGATGGACGCCGAGATGATCCGCGACCAGCTGCTCGCGAGCAGCGGCCTGCTCAACCCGGAGCGGTTCGGCAAGAGCGTCAAGCCGCCGCAGCCCGACGGGATCTGGAAGTCGGTGACGCTGCCGTCGTCGTTCCCGCGCACGTACGCCGCGGACACCGGCGACAAGATCGTGCGTCGCAGCCTCTACACCTTTTGGAAGCGCGGCCTGCCGCCGCCGCAGATGACGATCCTGAACGCGCCGACGCGCGAGTCCTGCGTCGTGCGGCGTGAGCGCACCAACACGCCGCTGCAGTCCCTGCTGCTGCTCAACGAGCCGGAGTACCAGCGAGCTGCGCGGCACCTCGCGCTGCGCGCGCTCGAGGCTGAGCAGGACGAAGGGGCGCGGCTCGCGTTCGTCTTCGAGACGATCACCTCGCACCTGCCCGACGAAGACGAGCAGGCGCTGCTGCGCGGCGCGCTGCAGCAGCTGCGCGCGGACTACGAGCAGCGACCGGAGCACGCCGCCGCAGCCTGCATGGGCGTAGAGCTGCCGCGAGGCGTCACCGCCGCTGAGCTCGCGGCGTGGAGCCTGCTCACGAGCGCCGTCTACAACCTGGACGTGACGAGGACCCGCCAATGAGCGCCTCGCTGCGAGACCTGGTGACGCTGCAGCAGCGCCGCAGCCTGCTCAAGGCCGGCGCGATGGGGCTCGGCGCGGTCGCGGGCCGGGCGTTGCTCGGGCGGACGCGCAGCGGGCCTGCAGGGCAGCACCACCCGGCGCGGGCCAAGCGCGTGATCTTCCTGTTCATGGCGGGCGCGCCCAGCCAGCTCGACCTGTTCGACTACAAGCCAGGCCTCGCCGCGCGCTTCAAGGAGCCGCTGCCGCCGAGCGTGACCAACGGCCAGCGGGTCACGGCGATGACCCGGGGCCGTACGCAGCTGTGCGCGCCGTCGATGTTCGGCTTCGCCCGCCGCGGACAGAGCGGCGGCTGGTGGAGCGAGCTGTTGCCGCACCTCGGCGGCGTCGCCGACGACATCTGCGTCGTGCGCTCGCTGAACACGAACGCGATCAACCACGACCCGGGCAAGACGTTTCTGTGCACGGGCTCGGAGCTGCCGGGCAAGGCGAGCATGGGCGCGTGGCTGAGCTACGGCCTCGGCTCGCTCAATCGGGACCTGCCGGACTTCGTGGTGCTGACGTCGGCGTTCTGGACCGGCGGCACGCGCAACGTGCAGGGCCTCTACAGCCGCCTGTGGTCGAGCGGCTTCCTGCCCGGCCGCCACCAGGGCACGGCGTTCCAGACCCACGGCGACCCGGTGCTGTTCCTGTCGAACCCCTCGGGCGTCGACCGCTCCGTGCGGCGGCGCATGCTCGACGCGGTCGGCGCGCTCAACAGCAAGCACCGCGAGGAGCTCGGCGACCCTGCGATCGAGACCACGATCGCGCAGCAGGAGATGGCGTTCCGCATGCAGGCGTCGGTGCCCGAGCTGACGGACGTCTCCACCGAGCCCGAGAGCGTGCGCGCGCTGTACGGCCCCGAGGTCGACAAGCCGGGATCGTTCGCGCGCAACTGTCTGCTCGCGCGCCGGATGATCGAGCGCGACGTGCGCTTCGTGCAGATCTTCCACCGCGGCTGGGATCACCACTCGATCCTGCCCAAGCAGCTGACCGGGCAGTGCTACGACGTCGACCAGCCGTCGGCGGCGCTGTTGATCGACCTCAAGCGGCGGGGCCTGCTCGACGACACGCTGGTCGTGTTCGCCGGTGAGTTCGGCCGGACGGTCTACGGGCAGGGCAAGCTGACGCGCGCCGACTACGGCCGCGACCACCACCCGCGGTGCTTCAGCGGCTGGCTCGCCGGCGGGGGCATCGCCGGCGGCGTGCATTACGGTGAGACGGACGATTTCAGCTACAACGTCGCGCGCGATCCGGTGTCCGTGCACGACCTGCACGCGACGATGCTGCACCTGTGCGGCGTCGACCACCGACGCATGACCTTCCCGTCGCAAGGCCTCGACGAGCGCCTGACCGGAGTGGAGCCTGCGAAGGTCGTGCGGGGTATCCTTTCCTAGCGCGCTGTCACCATCTGCCCACGCAACCCCTGCTGATCCCCATGAACCGTTTGCTCGCTATCAGCGCGGCCGCCACCCTCGCGGCGCCCGCGATCCTCGCCCAGTCTCCCGCCGCTGCGGAGCCCTTCACCTATGCCAACGGCGACCTGACGGTCGTCGGAGTCGGCGGCGCTGGCTGGGACCCGGCCGAGGCCGGGTGGCAGGTCGGCGACTCGACCGCCGGCCGGCGCTTCGTCGTCAGCGGCAACGAGTGCTACTACAACGGCGACGGCGTCAGCCAGATCCCGACCTGGCAGCCGCGCACGCTCGCCGCGCCGGTGGTGACGTCGACAGGTAACGCGGTGGTCGTCAGCTTCACCCTGATCCGCAACGAGACCCAGCCGGGCCGCGGCATCGGACTGCAGCTCACCGCCGGGTCGCAGCGCCTGCTGATGATCGGCAAGGAGATCAACGGTCCGGTCGGCCTGCACGAGACCTACTACAACGGCGCCACCTACGCGTCGTTCAGCACCAGCGGCACGGTCGAGCCGATCACCGCGGTGATGACGTTCGACGGCGTCGACACGTCGATCGTGCTGTCCGACTCGGACGAGGTGCTGCCGGCCTACACGGTGCCCGGCGTGTTCACCTTCGACATGGTCGAACTGTTCGGCTACCACAAGTTCACGGTCAGCAACGGCATCGACGACCTCGTGGTCGCGGTCTCGCCGGCTGCGGCGACCGTCACCGGCGCTGGCTGCGACGGCCTGACCCTGACGCCGACCCGCAGCACGCCGTGGGTCGGCAACGCCGGGTTCGGCTTCAACGTCGGCGGCGTCCCGCTCGGCGTCGCGTTCGTCGGGCTCGGCAGCGGCACGCTCCCCGCCGGCTTCCCGCTCGACGGCATCGGCATGACCGGCTGCACCGGCTACACGAGCCTGGACCTCGGCGTCTTCGCGGCGAGCTTCGCCGGCCCCAACGGGGTCAGCACGCTGGCCTTCCCGATCCCGAACGTGCCGAGCCTCGCGGGGCAGCAGTTCACCTCGCAGGGCCTCGCGCTGACGACGGCCAACCCGCTCGGCCTCTCGGCCAGCAACGGCGTCGACCTGACGATCGACCTCTAGGGCGCCTCTGGCGGGCGTCCGCGCCCGCCCTGCGCCTGCGCGCTCAGCCCGCGACGACCTCTTCGTAGACGGTCGTGCGCTGCACCGGCTCGTAGCCCGCCTCGCGGATGAGGTGGCCGATCTGGTCGACGGTCAGCACCTCCGGCTCGGTCGTGCCGGCGTCGTGCGTGATCTTCTCCTCGGTCACGGTGCCGTCGATGTCGTTGGCGCCGAAGCTGAGCGCGGTCTGCGCCGACTCGCGCGTCAGCATGATCCAGTAGGCCTTGATGTGCGGGAAGTTGTCGAGCATCAGCCGGCCGACCGCGATCGAGCGCTGGTCGAGGTGGCCGGTGGTCTCGTGGCCGAAGTTCTGGAGGTCGGTGTGATACGGCCAGAACGCCAGCGGGATGTAGGCCATGAAGTTGCCGCACTCGTCCTGCAGCTCTCGGAGCCTCATCAGGTGCGTGACGCGCTCCTCGACCTTCTCGATGTGGCCGTAGAGCATCGTGGCGTTCATCTTGAAGCCGGCCTTCTGCACCTTGCGCGCGGTGTCGATCCAGCCGTCGGGGCTCTGCTTCTCGCGGAACACCGCCTTGTGCACGCGGTCGACCAGCACCTCGGCGCCGCCGCCAGGACACGAGCCGAGCCCGGCGTCGCGCAGGTCCTGGAACACCTCGTCCTCGGACTTGCCGGAGATCTTCAGCATGTGGTCGATCTCGACCATCGTGAACGCCTTGACGTGGATGTCGGGCCGCGCGCGCTTGGCCGCCTTGACCACGTCGATGTAGTAGTCGTACCCCATCTTGGGGTGGATGCCGGCGACCATGTGCACCTCGGTCACCGGGCGGTGCAATTGCTCGCGCACCTTCTCCTCGACGATCTCGGGCGTCATCAGGTAGCCGCGCTCTTCGCCTTCCTTCGCCGCGAACGCGCAGAACTTGCACGAGTACTGGCAGATGTTGGTGTAGTTGACGTGCTGGTTGATGTTGAAGAACGTCTTCTTGCCGTGCATCCGCGTGCGCACGCGGTGCGCCATCAGCCCGACCGCGGCGAGGTGCGGCGTCTGGTAGAGCTCGACCCCGTCCTCGAAGGACAGCCGCTCGCCGGCCTGCACCTTGCGGTCGATCGCGCCGAGGCCGGCGCGGTCGATCAGCTGCTGGGCCAGGGAGTCGTCGAGGTGGGCGTAGGCGTGCGTCTGCATGGCGATGAAACCCCGCAATCTAGGCCGTTGTTTCGGGCGGGAGAAGCGAAACCCTGTCAGCGCGTCTCCGACCTCAAGCCCCTGTCAGCGTCGAGGTTGCGGTAGAGCGCTTGCAGGTGGTCGCGGCGCGGGGATCATGGCGGAGGACTGCGCCATGACCTCGACCTCCACCCGCCGTGTCCTCCCGCAGTGGATCCGCTCGCTGCATATCTGGCTGTCGATGATCGGCTTCGGCGCGACGCTGCTGTTCGCGGTGACGGGCTTCACGCTCAACCACACGGACTGGTTCGAGCGCGCCGAGCCGGTCGTCACGACGACCCAGGGCACGCTCCCCGAGGTGGCGTCTGCCGCGGCGATCGACCGGCTCGAAGTCGCAGAGGCGCTGCGGGCGTCCCACCGGATCCGGGGCCGGGTCTCGGAATTCGAGGTCTCTGAGGACCGCTGTGAGGTCACCTTCCGCAACGCGGGCTACGCGGCGGTCGCTTCGGTCGAGCGCGCCACCGGCAGCTACACGCTGACCGAAGAGCGCCGCGGCGTCATCGCGATCCTCGACGACCTGCACCGCGGCAAGCACTGCGGTCCGTGGTGGTCGACGCTCGTCGACGTCGCCGCGGTGTTGCTGACTTTGATGTCGGTGACGGGGATGTGGCTGATGCTGTACCTGACCAAGCGCTTGAGGACCGGGATGATCCTCGGCTTTGTCGGCGGCGCGACGTTCGCGATCAGCTACGTGTTCACGGTGCGGTGACGCTGTCTTTGGTCAGGCCTTGCCGACCGCGGTCTGCCACCGCGCGAGGTGCGCGTCGACGGCTTCGCGCGCCATCTGGGGCGCAAACGCCCGGTCCTCGCGCCACGTCGCGGTGATCGCCTGCTTGTCGGGCCACAGCCCGCAGCCGAGCCCGGCCAGGAACGCCGCGCCCAGCGCGGTGGTCTCGAGCAGCTGCGGCCTTCGGATCGGCACGCCGAGCACGTCGGACTGGAACTGCATCATCAGGTCGTTGGCCGCCGCGCCGCCGTCGACCTTGAGCGTGCCGAGCGTGTGGCCGGCGTCCTGCTCCATCGCGCGCAGGATGTCGACGTTCTGCAGCGCGATGCCTTCCAGCGTCGCGCGCGCGACGTGAGCGCGGGTCGTGCCGCGGGTCAGCCCGGTGATCGCGCCGCGCGCGTCGGGGCGCCAGTGGGGCGCGCCGAGCCCCGTGAACGCGGGCACCACGACGACCCCTTCGGAGCTGTCGACGGTCGCTGCGAGCGCTTCGACCTCGGCGGACGACGAGAAGAAGCCGAGCCCGTCGCGCAGCCACTGCACGGCAGCGCCAGCGACGAACGCAGAGCCCTCGAGCGCATACGCGCGCTCGCCGGGGATCTCCCAGGCGACCGTCGTCACGAGCCCGTGCGTCGACGGCACCGGCTCGGCGCCGGTGTTCATCAGCAGGAACGCGCCGGTTCCATAGGTGCACTTGGCGTCGCCAGGCGCAAAGCACGCCTGGCCGAACAGCGCCGCCTGCTGATCGCCGGCGACGCCGGTGATCGGCAGGCCGTCGGGCAGGCCGTCGACGCCGCGGACGCGGCCGAACTCACCTGCCGACGGCGCCACCCGCGGCAGCACGCGGCGCGGCACGCGGAAGCGCTCCAGCAGCTCGTCCGACCACGTCATGGCCTGCAGGTCGAACAGCAGCGTGCGCGACGCATTGGTGACGTCCGTCACGTGCGCCTCGCCGCCGGTCAGCGCGTGGACCAGGTAGGCGTCGATCGTGCCGAACTGCAGCTCGCCGCGCTCCGCCCGCGCGCGCAGGTCGCCCTGGTCGAGGATCCACGCGAG